>JAZOTY010000132.1:0-56967 GCA_045657845.1 Acutalibacteraceae bacterium
CACAGAACGACATGGCTACGATCCGACTTGTACGGATGCGAGTTTTTATAATCCTGCGAGACCTGGAACAGTCCGGAGGACATGGTGGTGGCAGCTGTCGTGTCGTTCTGTGTCGTGCCGGTCACCGCGGCCGTCGTGTTCGGATCGGCCCGTTCCGTGGTCGTTTCGGTGGTCTTCGCGGCGGTGGGCTTCGACGTCTCAGACGCCTCTTCCCCGTTGTCTTTGCCGAAGAGTTCTGACAGGAAGTTGCCCTTCTTCGTCTCCTCTTCGACCGCGACCGCGGTGGCCGCGTCTTCCGCCTTGTCTTTCCGGTGGCAGCCGGTCATCCCGAGGAGACAGCCGACCAGGACTGCCGTCATCAGGAGCGCGACGACGCGTTTCATCTTCTGACTCATACTGCATCGCCTCCCGTCTGAGCGCGATAGCGCTCGACCATCTGTTTGGCCTCTTTATAGATGTCGCCGCAGCCGAGGGTGATGATGAGGTCGCCGGGGACCGCGTGCTCGATGACATAGTCGACGACATCGGCTCTGTTCTCGAACCAGACGCTGCCCGGGATCTTCTCCGCGAGCTGAGACGTATAGACGTCATAGGTGTTGACTTCCCGGGAGCCCATGATCTCTGTCATGACGGCGTGGTCCGGGATCTTCAGCGCTTCGGCGAAGTCGTCCATCAGCATATAGGTGCGGGAGTACGTGAAGGGCTGGAACACGGCCCAGACCTCATGATACCCCATCGACATGACCGCTTCGAGGGTCACTTTGAGTTCCGTGGGATGGTGGGCATAGTCGTCGGCCACGGTGATGCCGTTGAACTCCCCGAGGACCTCGAACCGTCTGCCCGCTCCCTTGAAGTGGGCGATGTACGTCGCGATGTCCGCCGGGGCCACTCCGTTCCAGAGGGCCGCGGCGATGACGCCGAGGGCATTCATGACGTTGTGCTTTCCGGGAACGCCCAGCGCCACGTGGCAGACGAGCTTCCCGGCGTGCATGACGTCGAATTCCGGGAACGCGCCCCGGTTGTAGGTGATGTTTTCCGCGTAGTAGTCCCGCTCCGGCGAGAGACCGAAGGTCAGGAACGTCTGATCGTCCCGGCGCCCGGCCCGTTCGACCGCCTTGCAGGTGTTCTCGTCGTCGCCGTTGTAGACGACGAGACTGGTCGTCATGTCGATGAACGTCGTGTAAGATCGGATCATATTGTCCATCGTCTTGAAGTATTCCATGTGGTCGTCATCGACGTTGAGAAGGACCGTGGTGTCGGGAGACAGGGTCAGGAAGTGGTCCTGGAACTCACAGGCCTCCGCGACCATGTAGGGAGTGTCCCCCGCTCTGCCGTGGCTGTCGATGAGAGGCAGCCGCCCGCCGACGACGAGGGTCGGGTCCTTGCCCGCCTCGATCATGATCTGGGAGAGCATGGCCGTCGTCGTGGTCTTGCCGTGGGTGCCGCAGATGCAGATGCAGTCATCGTACATCCTGGAGATGGCGCCGAAGAGATCGGCTCTCTCAAAGCACGGGATGCCGGACGCCTTCGCGGCCACCAGCTCCGGATTGTCTTTGAGGATGGCGACAGTGTATACGATGATATCCGGCCGGCAGAGGTCGATATTCTCCGCTTTCTGGCCAAGGATGATCTCCGCTCCGAGGGAGCGGAGTTTGTCGATATTGTCTCCGGGATTGTTGTCGGAACCGGTCATATGATACCCGTTGGCGAGCAGGATCTCTGCCAGAGGCGTCATGCCGGAACCGCCGATCCCGATGAAATGGACTCGTTTGGCTGTTTTCAAAACGTCATCGATTTTCAAGTTGGGGTCCTCCATAAAGTTGCTAGAATTCCAGTATTAGATTATACCAAAACTCCCTTAATAATAAAAGGGCTGGTGTCCAATTAATGGAATATACCGGAGTTTATAATTGTGTTAAAATGAAGAAAACGAAGCGCCCGGGAACCCACCTTATATAGACATGAGGCGAGGGGAGTTTTTTCGGAACGTTTTTGTGCAGGGGGAAAGAGCTCCCTTTTGCGCAACGCTCGCGTGGTATGGCATGGCAAGCAAAAACGGACGGAAAAACGGAACCGATTGGTTCCCGGGCAAGTATGGAGAACCTATATGCTGCAACTTGTCACCGGCCGTTCGGGCTCCGGCAAAACCGAATATGTCCGCAGGGTCCTCGGGACTCTGGCGCAGCAGGGTGAGAACAAACTCATCCTCATCGTGCCGGAGCAGTATTCCTATGACTCCGAGCGCGCCATGCTGAAGACGTTCGGCAATGCGGTCGCCCAGAACGTCGAGGTCCTGAGCTTCACCCGGCTCACCGACTTCGTCTTCCGCACGACCGGCGGCAATGCCGGCATCGTCGCCGACGACGGCACCCGCCTCATCCTCATGCTGCGGGCGATGGACGCCGTGGCAGACAAACTCGAATACTACGCGAACTACCGCGACGACGTGCGGCTCGCGAAAGAGCTCATCGCCATCTTCCGGGAAGTGCGCCAGTCCGGCGCCGGCCTTTCCAAACTCGAAGAGGCCGCAGAGACCGTCGACAGCCCGGTCCTGTCCCGCAAACTCCGGGAGCTCTTCCTCATCTACGACGTCTATGACGCCATGTTCCGGCAGCGCTATGCCGATGAAGACCTGCAGATCGAAAAGCTCTGCCGGGTCCTGGACGAGACACAGTTCCTCGAAGGCTATACGTTCGCCATCGACGGGTTCAAGAGTTTCACCGGGCAGGAGCTGTCCCTGATGGGGCGCATCCTCTCCCAGGCAAAAGACGTCTATGTCACGCTGTGCACGGACGGCGCCGACCCCTCCATGATCTTCCACTCCGTCGACGAGACGAAGAAACGTCTCGAACGGATGGCGAAAGAGCGGGACGTCCGGGTACGGACCGTCCCGGCGGACGAGACCGGTATCCGAAGCGGCGCGCGGTACATCGCCCCGGAACTCGCCTTCCTCGAACAGAACCTCTTCTACCCCGCCGAACGGGTCTGGGACGGCCCGGCGGAACACATCACGGTCTGCGAGAGCCGGAGCCTCTTCGAAGAGTGTGAGTGGATCGCCGCCACCATCCGCAAACTGCTGCGGGAAGACGGCCTGCGGGCGCGGGACATCGCGGTCATCGTCCGCCGGGAGGAAGACTACAAAAAAGAACTGCTCGGGGCGTTCCGGCGCTACGACATCCCGTTTTTCGACGACGCCCGCCAGCCGGTGGAACACCAGCCGCTGGCCGTGCTCTGCCGCGCCGTCCTTGCGCTTCTGTCGCAAGGGTTCACATCGGAGAACCTGCTTCAGTACCTGAAGACGGGTCTGGCCGGCGTTTCCGCGGAAGAGGTCGCGGAGCTCGAGAACTACATCTTCACCTGGGACGTCAAGGGCCGCAGCTGGCAGGACCCGTTCCCCTGGAACCCCTTCGGGCTGGACGCCGGGTTCCGCAGTGAGGCAGAAGCCGAAGAGGCTCTCGCCCTCCTGAACGAGACCCGTGCCCGGGTCATCGGACCGCTCGTCAGGCTCCGAAACAACTGCAAAGAGAAAAGCTTCCGGGAAGTCGGCGAGGCGATCTACGACTTCCTCGTCCGCACCCGTGTCCCGGAGCATCTGAAAGCATACGCCGTCGCCCTCGACGAGTCCGGCCTCCCCGACCTCGCCGGCGAGCAGGACCGCATCTGGGACGTCGTCATCTCCATCATCGACCGGCTGACCGCCGTCTACGGCGACGAACGCTGCACGTCGATGAAACAGTACGCCGACCTGTTCTACGCCATCCTCTCGATGACCGACCTCGGCAGCATCCCGCAGGGACTCGACGAAGTCTCGGTCTCCGCCGCCGACCGGGTCCGCCTCTCCTCCCCGAACACCGTCTTCGTGGCCGGGCTGGAAGAGGGCGTGTTCCCCGCCGTCATCGGGCAGTCGGGGCTCTTCACGCTCCACGAGCGCACCCTGCTTCGAAATCAGGGTCTTGAGCTCTCCTTCCCGGAAGATCTCCGGGCCAGCGAAGAACGCTTCATTACGTACTCGGCCGTCACGGCGCCCCGGGAGCGGCTGTACCTCTCCTGGCACCGCCTCGACGCATCCGGCGGCTCCTACCTGCCCTCGGAACTCATCCGCGGAGTCGAGCGCCTCTTCACGAAGGTCGAGGACGGCAAAGAGACCCCTCTTTACCGGAAAGACGATGCCGGGAAGCTTCCCGCCGACTACTATGCCGAGACGATGGCCTCGGCCTATAAAACGTATGCCGAACAGGTCCGGACGGAAGACCCGGTCCCGGTCGTCAGCGTCCGGGAAGCCCTGTCCTCCCTCGACGAGGACGGGTCCTACGGCAAGAAGCTCGCCTCTCTGGACCGGGCTCTGGTGCCCCGCGTGTTCGCCATCCACGACCCGTCGATCGCCACCGACCTCTTCAAAAAAGACATGTCGCTGTCGGCGTCCCGCGTCGACAACTATTACCACTGCGCGTTCCAGTACTTCTGCCGCTACGGTCTGAACGCCGAGCCCCGCAAACGGGCGACACTCGGCGCGAACCACTACGGAACGATCATCCACTATGTCCTCGAACAGCTCCTGAAGGAGTCGGACAAGGCCACCTTTGTCGCCCTGACGAGAGAACAGCTCCACGGCCGGGTCGATCACTGGCTCGAGGTCTACGCAGCTTCTGAACTGGGCGGACTCGACGACAAGACGACCCGCTTCCAGTACCTCTACCGCCGTCTGACCCTCACCCTCTATGACGTGGCAGAGCGCCTGCAGGACGAGCTGAAGGTCTCCGACTTCGTCCCCACCGACTTTGAACTCTCCATCGGCAACGAGACGGAAGTGGACTCCTACACGCTGGAACTCCCCGACGGCGGCACGCTCGCGGTCCGGGGTTCGGTCGACCGGGTCGACCTCTGTGAGAAGGACGGAAAGACCTATGTCCGCGTCGTCGACTACAAGAGCGGCGGCAAGGAATTCGAACTGTCGGACATCCTGTACGGTCTCAACCTGCAGATGCTCCTCTACCTCTTCACCATCGAACAGAACGGCACCGGGAAATATGAAGACACAGTCCCGGCCGGCATCCTCTACTATCCCGCCAAGCGGGCCACCGGCACGACCACCCGCCGGGACGCCCCGCCGGAAGAGGCCGAGGTCCAGGACTCCGGAAAGAACCGGCAGAACGGCCTTCTGCTCCGGGACACCGACATCCTCGACGCCATGGAACACGGCCTCGAAGGAAACTACATCCCCATCAAACGCAAGCAGTCGAAGGACGGCGAAGTCACCCTGACCCCGGAGCGCACTCTGGCCTCTCTGCAGGAACTCGGGCAGCTCCACAAGCGGATCGACTTCCTGCTGACGAAAATGGCGACCGACCTCCATCAGGGGGCCATTCCCGCCATGCCCGCCGAACAGAACGGCTTCCTTCCCTGCTCTTACTGCGACTACCGCGCGGTCTGCCGGCCGGAAGAGCCGACGACCCGCGTCATCGAAAAGATCACGGACCGTGAGGCCCTCATGGAAGAACTGGCAAAGGAGGTGGACGGCAATGGCGAAAACCATGAACTGGACGCCTGATCAGGAAAAAGCGATCGACGCCCGGGGCGGCACCCTCATCGTCAGCGCGGCCGCCGGTTCCGGAAAGACGGCCGTCCTCGTCGAGCGATGCATCCGCCGTCTGACCGACACCGGGCATCCCTGCTCCGCCGACAAACTCCTCATCGTCACCTTCACCCGCGCCGCCACCGCCGAGATGCGGTCCCGGCTCGCGGAAGCCGTCTCCGAAAAACTGCTGGAAGACCCGACCAATGAGCACCTGCAAAAACAGCAGATGCTCCTCCCCTCGGCACAGATCTGCACGATCGACTCCTTCTGCGGCAACCTCGTCCGGGAAAACTTCGAACAGCTCGGGCTCACTCCGGACTTCCGGATGCTGGACGAGAGCGAAGTCAGCGTCCTGCAGCGGGCCGCTCTCGAGGAAGTCCTCGAAGAACTCTACGCCGAACAGGACCCCGACTTTTTGAAGCTGGTCGAACTGCTCGCCACCGGCCGGGACGACGCGTCCATCGAGGAGAACATCCTGCGGCTCCACACCTACTCGAGAGCCTACCCCTCTCCGGAGCACTGGCTGGAGCACGCGCTGGGACTCTACGACGACCCCTCCCGCGCCTACCGCATCCTGCGGGCCTCCCTGCAGGAACTGCTCGACAGCTGGACCCTGCGCTGGCAGAACGCCATCCGTCTCCTGCAGGCGGAACGCCAGCCGGCAGAGATCTCCTTCGACGAGACCGTCGCGTGCATCCGCGGGTACATCGCCGAAGTGGACCGCCTGTCCGGTCTTCTGGAAGCAGAGGACTGGAACGGGTTCCTCACCGCGGTCGAGAGTCTGACCATCCCTTCTCTGAAAAAACCGAAAATACCGAAGGAACTCAAGGACACGTTCGTGTCCCCCGCCCTGGAACTGGCCAAAGGGCTCAAGTCCGACTTCACGCCGGGCAAGCTCCCCAAAGCGTTCCGGAAGTTCGCCCTCAGTGAAGAGGACGATGTCGCGGTCGACAACGCGCTCCTCAAACCTCTCGCGCAGAAACTGGTGGATGCGGTCCTCCGGTTCGATGCGAAATACTCCGCCGCAAAGCGGGAGGAAAACGCGCTGGACTTCGCCGACACCGAACTCTTCGCGCTGAAACTCCTGGTGGAAGACCCGGCCGCCGAGCCCTTTGCCCGGACCGAGCTCGCGGAGACTCTGCGGGAACAGTTCGAGGAAGTGCTCATCGACGAGTACCAGGACACGAACAAACTCCAGGACACCATCTTCGCCGCCCTCTCGAAAGACGACCTCTTCATGGTCGGCGACGTCAAGCAGAGCATCTACCGGTTCCGCCAGGCCATGCCGGAACTCTTCCTCGCCAAAAAGGAGACATATCCGCTGTATGACCCGGAGACCGATGAATACCCCGGCACCGTCATTCTCGGCAGCAATTTCCGCAGCCGCAAGGGCGTCCTGCACGCCGTCAACTACACGTTCTCCCGCCTCATGAGCAAAGCTGTCGGCGAGATCACCTACGACGCTTCCGAACAGCTGTACTTCGGCGCGGAAGACACCTATGAAGACCGGGACGAACCGGATGTGGAATTCCACATCGTCACGCCGGAAGCCGGCACGAGCGCGGAGAAGAAGCAGGCGGAAGCTGCGCACATCGCGCGGTACATCGCCCGCGCCATCCGCGACAGTCAGGGCAGCGAAAAACCGCTTACCTACAAGGATTTCGCGATCCTGCTGCGCACCGCGAAAGACACCGCCGGCATCTATCGGAAGACCCTCTCCGAGGCGGGCATCCCCGTCTATGCCGAACAGGGCGGCGGGTTCCTCGAGACCCCGGAAGTCATGACCATGCTGTCGTTCCTCTCCGTCATCGACAACCCCGTCCAGGACGTGCCGCTGCTGGCCGTGCTGCTCTCTCCGCTCTTCGGCTTCACCGAAGACGAGGTGGCTTCGCTGCGCATCGGGAGCCGTTATACGAACCTCTACAAAGCGGTCCTCGCCGCAGAGGAACGGGGCGATGCACACTGCATCGACTTCCTGACCGCGCTGCGCGGGTTCCGCACCCTGTCCGTCTCCATGAGCTCCGGGGAACTCCTGCGCCGCATCTATGAAGAGACCTCTTATGACGCCATCGTCGGCGCCATGCCCCTCGGCGAACAGCGGGTCGCGAACCTGCAGCTGCTCCTGCAGTATGCCGACAGCTACGACGCCAACAGTTCCTACGGCCTCTCCGGGTTCGTCCGTTACATGGAACGCCTCGGCGAACAGGACAGTTCGCTCGGCACGGCCGCCACGCTGTCCCCCAACGCGAACGTGGTGCAGATCATGAGTATCCACAAGTCCAAGGGACTCGAATTCCGGGTCTGCATCGTCGCAGACCTCAATCACAAGTTCAACGACTCGGAGCTGAACCGGAAGCTCATCCTTCATCCGGAACTCGGCATCGGCCTCGAGGGGCGGCAGCCGGACACCGGCTTCACCTACCCCACCCTCTGCCACAGCGCCATCCGGGAAGCGAGCCTGCGCAGCGAGCGTTCCGAAGCGCTTCGCGTCCTCTACGTCGCCATGACGAGGGCCAAAGAGAAACTGGTCCTGACGGCGTTCGACGCTCCCATGAAAAACAGTTCGACCGATCCGCTGGCCTCGTCCATCCGTTCGGCGAGCGCGAAACTCTACGGAGACAGCGCAGTCCCGCCGATGGAAGTCCTCCGCTGCAGCAGCTTTTACCAGTGGGCTCTTTTGGCATTCCTCCAGCACCCGGACGCCGCCCTCCTGCGCGCCCGGGACGCGGAAGGTCCGGTCGCCCTGCTGCCGGTCGTGAACAACGAAGAGGCCGCTCCGGTCCTCTTTGAGATCGACAACGGCGAACGCGATGCGGAAGCAGAGTCCGGCGAAGAGACAGCGGGAGCCGTCGAGCCAGACGCTGCTCTGGTCGCCGACCTCCGGGAACGCATGATCTGGAGCTATCCGCACAGCGCGCTCTCCGCCTCCCTCTCGAAACGGAGCGCGTCCCACCTTGCCGAAAAACCCTTCTCCACCGAATTCTTCGCGGAGAGCCGTCCGGAGTCCCTGTCCCGTCACGGGATGACCCCGGCGGAACGCGGCACCTGTCTGCACAAATTCATGCAGTATGCCGACTTCGCTCTGGCCGAACAGGATCCGGAGGCCGAGAAGCAGCGGCTCGTCGACCGGGGGTTCCTGCTCCCCGACGAAGCGGACGTCATCGACCCCGAACAGGTCCGCGGATTCTTTGTGTCGTCCATCGCCGAACGCATGAAAAAAAGCCCCCGCGTATTGCGGGAGCACAAGTTCGCGATCCTGCTGCCGGCCGGGCAGTTCGATGAGACGCTCTCCGGGACCGACGCCTCGGAAGAGGTGCTCATCCAGGGGATCATCGACTGCGCCTTCGAAGAAGAGGGCGCCATGGTCCTCCTCGACTACAAGACCGACCGGGTGAAAAACGGTGACGAGCTGGCGCAGCGTTACCGGGATCAGCTCGATCTCTACAAGGTCGCTCTGGAAGAGACCCTCGGGCTGCCGGTCCGGGACGTCTCCCTCTACTCCTTCCACCTCGGGAAAGAGGTCCGGCTGTGACGCGGCCGTTCTAACTGGATACAAACAAAAAAACAGCCCCCGCCAAGGGGGCTGTTTTGTTCTCGAAACACCTCGCAAAAGATATTGGCGCTTACCTTTTACGGATCTCCGAGCAAGTGAGTGTAAGAAAGCTCTATCAAGAACTACTTTCAGTTTACTCAGACAAATGTAAGATTGGAATATACAAGCTATTTAGAATGATAAAACGAACGAAGCATTGGGTAACGTCAGGCCGTCAGCGCCCGTCGGAGAACGCTTCGACGCCTCTGGCGAGGCCTCCCCGCCCGAGCTTGCCCATCCGTTCGACCAGCACGGCCGGCTCTTCCTTCATGCCTCTGCGCACCCACTGGAGCAGGATCCCGCAGAAAGCGTATGCATAGAAATCGACGATGAACTGGATGTCGCCTTCCGGTGCTTCGGCGTTCGAGGGAAGCTGATCGACGCCCTCTTTCAAAAGGTCGGAAATGAGGTCGTAAACATAGTCGATGGTCTTGTCCCGTTCCAGCGACTGGTAGACACCGGTGTAGAACTCTTTGTCATTCTTCATGATCGTCATCAGCTTGAGGATGCCCTCCTGCCAGTCGGCAAGGGTCCGCTTTCCTTCGAGGGCACCTTTCAGTTCCTCGTTGGCGATCGTTTCGATGAGATCGTATACATCGCGATAGTGATAGTAGAAGGTCATGCGATTGATGCCGCATTCGTTCGCGATGTCACTGATGGTGATCTTGCTGAGAGGCCGCTTTGCCAGCAGCTTCTTCAGTGCATTCGCAATGGCTTTTTCCGTTTTCTGTGCCATTCCCATAACCTCCGTTATTTTTGTGTCCCAAACATAAACAACTTGAAATTCAGTTTAGCACACAAAAGCGCTCAATTCTATAGTTTTCGACGGTGGTTTATACACAATCGAAACTTTGTATAAAAAACACGAGGTCATTCGCTGCGGAGCGCGGCGACCGGATCTTTCTTGGCGGCGATCCGCGACGGGATGAAGCCGGCGATGAACGTCAGGAAGACACTGATGAGGATGAGTACGAACGCGTACTGGAGCGGCAGATGCGCGACGCGGTCGATGTCCACGTGTTGTCGCGCGATGGCGTTGGCCGGGATACACAACAGCATCGTGACCACGATGCCGAGGATACCGGAGAACAGGCCCTCGATGAAGGTCTCCGCATTGAAGATCTTTGAGATGTCGTTCTTGGAGGAGCCGATCGCACGGAGGACACCGATCTCTTTGGTCCGTTCCAGGACAGAGATATAGGTGATGATCGCGATCATGATGCTCGAGACGATCAGGGAGATGGCGACGAAGGCGATAAGCACGTAGCTGATCGTATCGACGATTTTCGTGATGGACGACGTGACCGTCGCGATGAGGTCGGTGTAGGTCACCTTCTCGGAGTCGTCTTTGATCTGCGCGTTGTAATCGTCGATGAATTTGACGATGGCCTCTTTCCCCTCAAAGTTGGCGGGATAGATGGAGATCATGGACGGTTCGTCTTTCGTGTGGTATCCGAGCTTCTGGAGGACCGCGTCATAGGTGTTGACGCTGGCGCCGGTGAACTGGGCCACCAGGGCTTCGAGGTCTTCCTCGCTCATCATGCTCCGGATAGCTTCGGCGATCATGTCCTGGTTCTGCATGATGTAATCCTGCAGCATCTTCTGGATCTGCGCCTGGTCCATGGAGCCGAGATAGTTCTGCACCATCCGTGCGAGGTCTTCTTCCGACATATCGCCCATGGCTGCGGCGATCATGTTCTGGATGTCCTGTTCGGACATACTGCCGACATACGCCCGGACCATGTTCTCGATGTCTTTCTGGCTGAGCGAACCCATGACCTGCCGGATGATGGCGGCCATGTCCTCCTCACTCATCTGGGAGGCGTAGTCTTTGACCAGCTGCTCGAGGTCCGCCTGCGTGAAGCTGCCCATGAACTGCTGGGCGATCTGCGCCTTCTGCTCGTCGGTCAGACTGTCGAGATAGCGCTGGACGAGCTTCCCGACCATGTCTTTCGGCACGAGGTCCTGGAACAGTTTCAGGAACAGGTCCGTAAGGGTCTGGAGCAGGAAGTTTTCGACGTCGGTGATGAGGTTGGCGCCCGGGGCATTGTCCGGGAGAAGGAACGCCACATCCGTGGGGTTCACCTCATTCTGATAGAAGCCGAGCGGCTCGACCGAAGGCGTCTCATTGACGAGAGCCGTGCCCATCGGGAACAGCCCCTGAGAGAAGAGGATATTGTTTTCCTGCGAGGCCTTCTGTTCTTCCGAGAACTTCTTGCCCGTCAGGACGTTGGTCTTTTTGTTGGCGAGCTGTGCCTTCACGACCCCGGTCTTTGCGGTGGCATCCAGAAGGTAGTTCGTCAGGGCGGCATCGTACCCGACGCCGCTGCCGATGTTGGAATCTTCATCGGCCCGCAGGACACAGGTGATGGTCAGTTCGACCCCGTCTTTCAGTTTCGAGGTGACGAACTTGGAGTCCTCGGACTTGTCGACAAAGACGTCCCCGGACTTCCGGTAGAGTTCGGCCGGCGCGAAGGCGCGGAACTTGAGGCCGATGGCGTCCTTATAGTCGAACTTGTGGGGTTCGTCCTCGACCTTTTTGCCCTTTTTGGCCTTTTCCACCATCTTGTTCATGTCGCTGATGTCGAGCATGCCGATGGTGTAGAGGACATAGTCGGAGACGTGGTTGTTCGAATTGAGGATGAGGGCCACTTCGTTTTTGGAGGAGGGCCACTCCCCTTCCACCAGTTCATACTGCTGTTCCCGCAGTTCCTGGTTGGAGACGATCTGCGTCCATGTGGAGGACAGGCCGCCGAAGTTCGCGCCGAAGTCGCCGAACAGATCGGAGTAGTCGACGCCGGTCACGTCCTGGACGGACAGAGAGGCCGGGCTGACTTTGACGAGGCCGTTCTTTTTGTCGTTCCGGAAGATCTGCGGGGTCAGGTTGTAGTTGTACTCCACAGCGGTGATATCGCCCTTCAGTTTGCCCATGTTGGCGTCGAGATACTGTTTGAAGGTCTTGAGGTCGTTGGTCTTCAGGAACTCTTCGGTGGCGCTGAGGGACCCTGCCACCATGTTATAGGATTCGAAGCCGTCTTCTCTGGACGGCTCTTTGTTTTGTCCGGACCAGGAGGGACGCGCGTCTTTGTCGTCTTCCTCTTCTGAGGACGAGGAACTGCTGCCGAACAGGTCTCCACCCGTTTCGTCCGTGTTCATGACACTTTCGAGGTCGAACGAGGACTCGGTCAGCTGAACGGGATAGGAGCCGAGCATCTGTCCTTCGATGCCGCGGATGTAGTCGTTGACACCGTTCGAGAGCGCCAGGATGAGCGCGATGCCGATGATGCCGACCGAACCCGCGAACGCGGTGAGGAACGTCCGTCCCTTTTTCGTCATCAGGTTGTTGATGGACAGGCTGAGCGCCGTCAGGAACCCGAGACTGGTCTTCGGCGGTTTCTCATGGACGGTCTCCTGTTCCCCGGTCTCGACCGGTTTGGAGTCCGAGACGATCTGACCGTCTTTCAGGTTGATGATCCGGGTCGCGTACGTATTGGCGAGCTCCGGGTTATGGGTGACCATGATGACGAGACGGTCCTCGGCCACCTCTTTGAGCAGGTCCATGATCTGGACCGACGTCTTCGAGTCGAGGGCACCGGTGGGCTCGTCCGCCAGGATGATGTCGGGATCGTTGACCAGGGCTCTGGCGATGGCGACACGCTGCATCTGACCGCCGGAGAGCTGGTTCGGCTTTTTGTGGACCTGATCGCCGAGACCGACTTTTTCGAGCGCCTCTCTCGCCCGGGCTTTCCGCTCGGACGCCGGCACATCGGAGATGGTCAGAGCCAGTTCCACGTTGCTGAGGACGCTCTGGTGCGCGATGAGGTTGTAGTTCTGGAACACGAACCCGACCGTGTGGTTGCGGTAGGAATCCCAGTCCTTGTCCTTGTACTCTTTGGTCGAGACGCCGTCGATGACGAGGTCGCCGGAGTCATACCGGTCGAGTCCGCCGATGACGTTCAATAACGTCGTCTTCCCGGACCCGCTGGGGCCCAGGATGGCTACGAATTCATTGTCTCGCAGCGTCAGTGAGACGTTGTCGAGGGCGACCTGTGTCAGTTCTCCCGTCACATAGGTCTTGTTGATGTTTCTGACTTCCAGCAATGAAGGAATCCTCCTTAGAATTTCTGCTTCGGTGCCTTGGTGTCACAGTAGATGCACCGATATGTCGCAGTCTCCCGGTCAGTCAGCTTGAATACCTGACGAAGTTCCTGCTCCGTCGACGTGATGCAGCGGGGGTTCTTGCAGCGGATGACGTCCGAGATCTGCTCGGGCAGTTCCGGGTGCATCTTGCCGACTTTCTCTCCATTGCGAATGACACTGACCGTGATCTTCGGGCTGATGAACCCGAGGATGTCCTGGTCGAGGTCGATGACTTCACCGACTTTGATGATGTCTTTTCTTCCCAGTTTCTGGCTGGTGGCGTTTTTGATGATGGCGACCTCACACTGCAGGCGGTCGAGCCGCAGGTAATGGTACAGTTCCATCCCTCTTCCGGCGGGGATATGGTCGATTACGAGACCGTCTACGATAGTACCTATGATCATGTCAGTCCACCCCCAGGAGTTTCAGCATGAGAGCCATGCGGATGAATTTTCCGTAACGGACCTGTTTGAAGTAGCAGGCGCGCGGGTCCTTGTCGATCTCGACGGAGATCTCGTTGACACGGGGCAGCGGATGCAGGATGGACAGGTCGTACTTGGCGTATGTCAGTTTGTCCGGCGTCAGGATGTAGGTATCTTTCAGACGCAGGTAATCGGCTTCGTTGAAGAAGCGTTCTCTCTGGACACGGGTCATGTAGAGGACATCGAGGTTCGGCATGGCGTTCTCGAGGGAGTCCGTCTCTTCGTAGTCGATGTGGCCCTTGTCGAGGATCTCCGTGCGGACATGCTCCGGGATCTTCAGCTCTTCCGGAGAGATGAGAACGAATTTGACGTTCTCGTACCGGGACATGGCGGCGATCAGCGAGTGGACCGTCCGGCCGAATTTGAGGTCTCCGCAGCAGCCGATGACGAGGTTGTCGAGACTGCCCTTTTCGCGGGAGATCGTCACAAGGTCGGTCAGGGTCTGCGACGGATGGTTGTGTCCGCCGTCCCCGGCGTTGATGACCGGGATGTTCACGTTGTTCGCCGCGACGTACGGAGCACCTTCTTTCGGATGGCGCATCGCGATGATGTCGGCGAAGCACTCGACGGTCCGCGCGGTATCTGCCACACTCTCCCCTTTGGAGACGGAGCTGTCCGTCGCCGAAGAGAAGCCGATGACGCTGCCGCCCAGTTCGATCATGGCGGACTCGAAACTGAGCCGGGTGCGGGTCGAGGCCTCATAGAACAGAGTGGCCAGTTTCTTGCCCTCGCATTTGTGCGCATAGACGTCCGGGTGGTCGATGATGTCCCCCGCTTTGGCGATGAGTTCATCGATCTCTTCCCGGGAGATCTGCAGGATGTCGATCAGGTCTTTGGTCATATCAGTTCGTCCCTCCGATCCAGCTCTCATCCGACGGGTCATCGCGGAACCTGCGGATGCGGTCCGCGTCGCCCGGCTGGATGTAGTTCTCTTCCACAGCCGCTTCGATGAGCGTGTCGAGGTCGGTCAGGCTTACATTCTTCACGTTGGCCGCGGCGAGGCGGTCGACGGACTTCTGCATGCCGTAGGTGAAGATGCTGACGATGCCGAGCACTTCGGCTCCGGCCTCTCTCAGAGCGTCGACGACATCGATGACGCTGCCGCCGGTCGAGATGAGGTCTTCGACGACGACGACCTTCTGGCCGGCGTCCAGTCTGCCTTCGATGCGGTTCTGTCTGCCGTGGTCCTTGTTGCCGCCGCGGACATACCCCATCGGGAGTTCCATCATCTGGGCGACGATCGCCGCGTGGGCGATGCCGGCGGTGGAAGTACCCATCAGCACCTCTGCCTCCGGGTAGTTCTCTTTGATGACGTTCATGAGCCCTGTCTCCACATCGGTGCGGACTTTGTGGTCGGACAGGACCAGGCGGTTGTCACAGTAGATGGGGCTCTTGATGCCGGAAGCCCAGGTGAACGGGTCGTCCGGTCTCAGGAACACCGCGCGGATACTCAGAAGGTCTTTTGCGATCTGTTTGCTCATCGTTCGGCTCCTCCTTGATGATCAATCGACGAATTCGCGAATACAGCGTCTCCAGGCGGCCACCGGGTCTTCTGCCGCGGTGATGGGCCGCCCGACCACGATGTAGTCGGAATTGGCTTTGGCTTTGTCCGGCGTCATGATCCGGACCTGGTCTCCGACCTCGCCGTCCGCGAAGCGGATGCCCGGCGTGACGGTCACGAACATGTCGCCGCAGTGCTGATGGATGGCCTCTGCCTCCAGCGGAGAACAGACGACCCCGTCGAGCCCTGCGTCTCTGGCGTTCTCGGCGTAGTGCAGGACGGTCTCCTGCATGCCGGCGTCGATGAGGAGCTCATTGCGCATGCGCTCTTCCGACGTCGAGGTCAGCTGCGTGACGGCGATGACCAGCGGACGGGTCCCGTCCGGGCGGGTGACGCCGTCCATGGCGGCTTCCATCATGGCCCGTGTCCCTGCCGCGTGCAGGTTCACGATGTCGGCGCCGAGTGTGGACAGGACACGCATCGTCCTGCCGACCGTGTTCGGTATGTCATGGAGCTTCAGGTCGAGGAAGACCTTGTGGCCCCGTGTCTTCAGTTCTTTGACGATCTCCGGACCCGCCGCATAGAACAGTTCCATGCCGATCTTCACAAAGGGCCGTTCTTCCCCGAACTGCTCCAGGAACCGGATGGTCTGTTCTCTGCCCGCGAAGTCACAGGCGATGATGACGTCTTTTCCCATTAGTGTGCTCCTCCTATCATTTCCGTAAGGCTCGTGAACCCGTAGCGTTCCATGGCGTCCGGCAGGTCCTCGACGATTTTCTTCGAGGCCAGCGGGTCGACGAGGTTCGCCGCGCCCACTTCGACGGCCGTGGCGCCGGCCAGCATGAGTTCCAGAACGTCTTCCGCGCTCTGGACGCCGCCCATGCCGATGATGGGCAGTCCGGTGGCCTCATAGACCTGCCAGACCATGCGGACCGCCACCGGGAAGATGGCGGGGCCGGAAAAGCCGCCCATTTTGTTGGCGATGACGGGCTTCCTCGTCGCGAGGGAGATCCGCATCCCCATCAGGGTATTGATGAGGCTGATGCCGTCGGCACCCGCCTCTTTGCAGGCACAGGCGATCTCCGCGATGTCGGTGACATTGGGACTCAGCTTCATGTAAACGGGTTTGGTGGTCACCGCCTTGACCGCCGCGGTCACTTCCGCCGCGCTGTTCGGGTCGGTCCCGCACGACATGCCGCCGTTGTGGACGTTGGGGCAGCTGACGTTGACCTCCAGAAGCCCGATCTGGTCTTCTTTGTCGAGTTTCTCGCACGCCACCACATAGTCTTCGACCGAGAAGCCGGAGACGTTGGCGATGGCCGGCTTGTGGAACACTTTCGCGAGCTTCGGCAGTTCCTCCGAGATGACCTTGTCGACCCCGGGGTTCTGCAGCCCGACCGAGTTGATGAGGCCCTCGGTGCATTCGGCGATCCGCGGCGTGGGGTTCCCGAAGCGGGGCTCCCGCGTCGTGCCCTTGAGCGCGATGCTGCCGAGGCAGTCGATATCGTAGAGGTCCGCGAACTCGTACCCGAAGCCGAAGGTGCCGCTGGCGGGGATGACGGGATTGTCCAGCGTGAGACCGGACAGGGTCACTTTCGTGTTCACCATAGGATCTCCTCCCTCATCAGCACCGGGCCGTCTTTGCAGACCCGCTTGTTTCCGTTTTTCGTCTGGATCGAGCAGCCCATGCAGGCGCCGAATCCGCAGCCCATCCGCTCTTCGAAGCTGTACTGGCCCGACGTCGCCGCGACGGACTCGATCGCCCGGAACATCGGCATGGGGCCGCAGGTGTAGAAGAACGAGCAGTCAAGGTCCTTCATGACGTCGGTCACGAACCCTTTCGTCCCGGCCGAGCCGTCGACGGTGGTCACAAGGACCCTGCCGCCGGTCCCTTCGAGCAGGTGTTCGAACTCTTCCTTCAGGAAGATCTCCTCCGCCGTATTGAACCCGAGGATGACGCACGGCGTCTTCCCTTCCGCCAGCAGTGCCTTGCAGAGACCGTAGAGCGGCGGGATGCCGACGCCGCCTCCGATGAGGAGGGGCGTATCGCCCGAGAGCGAGGTGTCGAACCCGTTCCCGAGGCCCGCCAGCAGGTCGAAGGACTCGCCGACCGGAGTGGCCGCCATGGCTTCCGTCCCGTGGCCCACCACCTTGTAGATGAGGGTCAGCGTGTCGTCGGTCCAGTCACAGACCGAGATGGGACGGCGCAGGTAGTACCCGGGCAGCTTCAGGTCCACGAACTGGCCCGGCGCGGTGATGGCGCCCTCAAGGGGGCCTTCCAGCACCATGCGGTATACGGAATCGGTCAGTGCCCGGTTCGAGCAGACCGTGAATGTGTTCTGGATCATTCGGTGACCTCCACGTCATCAGCTTTCCAGACGATCTCCCCGTCGTGGACGGTCAGGAGGCAGCGGCCGTAGACTTCCCAGTTTTCAAACGGCGTCGCTCTTCCCTTGGAGAGGAATTCGTCGGGGTGGACGATGTATTTGTCATTCAGGTCGAAGACCGTGAAATCGTTCTTTCGGAACGGGATGCCGAAGCGGACCCGCGGGTTGATCGCCATCATCTCGACGAGGCGGTCGAGGGTGATGCGTCCCGTGCGGACGAGGGTCGTGTAGCAGATCGGGAACGAGGTCTCGAGACCGACGATGCCGAAGGCGCTGTTCGCGAGGCCCTGGTCTTTCTCTTCGAAGGAGTGGGGCGCGTGATCGGTGGCGATCATATCGATGGTCCCGTCCTGGATGCCCCGGATGAGGGCTTCCCGGTCTTCGGCCGAGCGCAGCGGCGGGTTCATCTTGAAGCGGCCCTGTTCCATGAGCTCGCTGTCGTCGAGGGCGAGGTAATGGGGCCCGGTCTCGCAGGAGACGTCGACGCCTCTCTCCTTCGCCTTGCGGACGAGGTCGAGGCCCTCCTTGACGGAGCAGTGGCAGACATGGTACCGGCAGCCGGTCTGTTCCGCGAGGATGATGTCCCGGCGGATCTCGGCGATCTCGCTCTCGGGGTCCTGGCCGCGGTGGCCGTGGAGCCGCGCGTAGTTGCCGGCATGGATGTAGCCTTTGTTCGAGTATTTGTTGATCTCGCAGTGGGCGCAGACGATCTTGTCGACGGCCGCTGCCCGTTCCATGAGTTTCAGCATCATGTCCGCGGTCTGGATGCCTCTGCCGTCGTCCGAGAAGGCGAAGACATGGGGCGCCAGTTCCTCGATGGGGACGATCTCCTCCCCCAGTTCCCCGACGGTCAGGGACGCGTAGGGGTAGCAGTCGATGACGGCGTCGCGGTCGATGATGTCCTGCTCGACCTTCAGATGCTCGAGGCTGTCGGGCACCGGGTCGAGGTTCGGCATGGTGGCGACGCCGGTGAAACCGCCGTGAGCCGCCGCCTGACTGCCGGTCAGGATGGTCTCTTTATAAGAAAAACCCGGCTCTCTGAAATGCACATGCACATCAAAAAAACCGGGAAACAACGTATAGCCATTCACGTCGGAAACACGGGGGCCGCCGGCGAAGAGATCGTCAGTCATGAGATTGTCAGCATGGACCAGAAGGTCCCTCATGGAAAACTTCATAGCAGTACCTCGTACTTCTCTAAATATTGCTTTAAAATATTATATATGATTTCCCAAAAAAGTAAATTGTCCCGCACGTAAAAAAGCAGCCCCGGAAGGGCTGCTTTTTTGTTCAATACGTTTCGGCGATCTCGACGCGGTCGTTCTTGAGGTCCAGAACAAAGACGGTCTTGTGCTCTGTCTTGTCCGGGACTTCCTGGATGGCTTTCAGCCGCATCCAGAGTTCCTTTGCGGGAGACGTCCCGTCGTAGAGGGCCTGATACAGGGTGTAAACGACCATGTCAGGGTCGTTGTCCGCCTTTTTCACCGACTCGAAGATGGTGCGGGCATTGCGCTCGACCCACTCTTCCCCCATGAGTTCCTTGAACTTTTCCTGGGCGATCGTTTTTCCTTCATTGAGTGTCATAGCCGTTCTCCTTTACCAGAGGTCCGCGAGTTCGTAGATGAGCTTTTCCGTCTTTTCCCAGCCGAGGCAGGGGTCCGTGATGGATTGGCCGTACACACCGCCGCCGACGGGCTGGCTGCCGTCCACGAGGTAGCTCTCGACCATGAAACCCTTGACGAGTTTCCGGACGGTGCTGTCGTAGTGGGCGCTGTGGATGACGTCTTTCGCGATGCGGATCTGCTCATTGAACTGCTTTCCGGAATTCGCGTGGTTCGTGTCGACGATGATCGCCGGGTTCACGGCACCCGCTTCCTCATAGAGGCGATGTACCGTGAGGAGATCTTCGTAGTAGTAGTTCGGGTGGTTGTGGCCGAATTTGTCGACCCGTCCGCGCAGGATGGCGTGGGCTCTCGGGTTGCCTTCGGTCTGGACTTCCCAGCCGCGGTACAGGAACCGGTGGCCCGCCTGCGCCGCGATGATCGAGTTCATCATGACGGACAGGTCGCCGCTCGTGGGGTTCTTGAGGCCGCAGGGCACACCGATGCCGGAAGCGACGATCCGGTGCAGCTGGTCTTCCGACGAACGGGCACCGACCGCCACATAGGACAGGAGGTCGGACAGGTACCGGTGGTTCTCCGGGTAGAGCATCTCGTCGGCACAGGTGAAGTCCGTCTCATTGGCGATGCGCTGGTGCATCTCACGGATGGCGATGATGCCGGCCAGCAGATCTTCGTCCTGTTCGGGGTCCGGCTGGTGCAGCATGCCCTTGTAGCCGAGGCCGACGGTACGCGGTTTGTTGGTGTAGACACGCGGGACGATGAACACCTTGTCTTTGACGTTTTCATAGACGCCGGCAAGACGGTTCATGTATTCGACGACCGCGTCTTCCCGGTCCGCGGAGCACGGGCCGATGATGAGGCACAGCTTGTCGCTGCGGCCTTCGAAGATGTCGGCGAGCTCGGCGTCCCGTTCTTCTTTCACTTGCTTCACACGCTCGCTGACCGGGAACTGGTTCTTGAGTTCCAGGGGGGTCGGCAGTTTGCGCGCGAACTCCATTTGCATTTCCATGTGGAAACAACTCCTGTTCTACTTTGTGCTGTTCTTTCCCTTCTGATCCCGTTCCCGGATGATGTACCGGGTCGGGGTGCCGTCGAGGCCGAAGACCTCGCGGATCTGGTTATCGATATACCGCTGATAGCTGTAGTGGAAAAGGTCTTTCTTATTGACGAAACAGACGAATGTCGGCGGCCGCGTGGAGGCCTGAGTGATGTAGTAGATCTTGAGCCGCTTGCCCTTGTCGGTGGGCGGCTGGACCCGCGCGGTGGCCATGGCCAGAACGTCGTTCAGCTTGCCGGTCGAGATGCGCATGCTGTTCTGGTCGTTGACGAACGTGATGAGTTCGTAAAGGTTGTTCAGCCTCTGGCCGGTCTTCGCGGAGATGAAGACGATCGGCGCGTAGGACATGAAGGAGAAGTCGTTTTCGAGCTTCTTGCGGTAGGTCTGCATGGTCTTGCCGTCTTTCTCGTAGGCGTCCCACTTGTTGACGGCGATGATGCACGCCTTGCCCGCCTCATGGGCGAGACCGGCGACCTTGCTGTCCTGTTCGGTGAAGCCTTCGAGCGCGTCGATCATGATGACGCAGACGTCGGCCCGTTCGATGGCCATCTTGGCCCGGATGACGCTGTACTTCTCGATGCGCTCATCGACGCGCGACTTCCTTCGCAGGCCGGCGGTGTCGATGAACAGGAAGGCGCCGTTTTCGTTTTCGATGAGGGTGTCGGTCGAGTCCCGGGTGGTGCCGGCAATGCTCGAGACGATCGTCCGCTCTTCCCCGCACAGCGCGTTGATGAGCGAGGATTTGCCCACGTTGGGCTTGCCGATGACGGCGACCTTGATGACGAAGTCTTCCTCTTCGGTCCCGGCATCTGCGGGCAGATGCTGCAGAACGGCATCCAGCAGATCGCCCGTGCCCCTTCCGTGTACGGAAGAGACCGCGATGGGGTCTCCCAGTCCCAAATTGTAGAATTCATAGAAGTCGGCCGGCAGTTCGCCCACCGAGTCGCATTTGTTGACGCAGAGGACCACCGGTTTCCCGCTCTTCTGGAGCATGGAGGCCACTTCAAGGTCGGTGGCGACCACGCCGTCCCGGACATCGGTGACGAGGATGATGACCTCGGCGCTGTCGATGGCCAGCTGTGCCTGACGGCGCATTTGGGACAGGATGATGTCGTCGGAATAGGGCTCGATGCCGCCGGTGTCCACCAGAAGCATGGTGTGTCCCAGCCATTCGCAGTCCCCGTAGATGCGGTCCCGGGTGACGCCGGGCGTATCATCGACGATGGACAGCCGCTGGCCGATCAGTTTGTTGAACAAGGTGGACTTGCCAACGTTCGGTCTGCCGACGATCGCAACGACCGGTTTTGACATGTGCGCACACCTCCAATTATCGATATAACGACTAAAAGGCGGGGAAGGATGCTCTTCTCCACCTTGATTCGCCGTTGGTTATTGTCAGCAGAGGATCAGTCTTTCTCGATGACTTTTCTGCCGTTATAGTAGCCACATTCCAGGCATACTCTGTGCGGTCTCTTGTATGCGCCGCACTGCGGGCATCTGACGAGTTCAGGTGCATCCATCTTCCAGACGCTGGAGCGTCTTTTGTCTCTTCTGGCTTTGGAAGTCTTTCTTGCCGGTACTGCCATGTTACAGTTACCCCCTCAATTCAATAATTCTAGAAGACCTGCGAGCCGTGGGTCCACAGGCTCCTTGCAGTCGCAGGGACCGTCGTTCAGGTTCTTGCCGCACTGGGGGCAGAGACCTTTGCAGTCGTCTTTGCAGAGGACTTTCGACGGAAGGTTGAGTACGACGTCCTCTTCGGCCAGCGCATCGAGGTCCAGGACGAGGTCCGGGAGCACGATGTAGTCATCGGTGTCTTCGTTCTGGACTCCCGGAACGAAGGTGTGGACGAAGGGCACGTTCAGAGGTCGTACCACGTCGCATGCGCAGCGGTCGCAGACGGTATGCAGTTCCGCTTCAATGGTCGCGTCACTGTAAACGACTCCGGCGGTGTTTCGGATGACGCCCCGGATGTGCACGGGCTTCGGGAACAGGGGCTCCCCTGTTTCGGAGGTCTCGCCAAAGGACGTTTCCCGGTCCAGTGTGAGCTGCTCGCCGACCCGGTTGAAGAGGGCTTCGAGTTCCACTTTGAACATGGGGGTCACTCCTTTGCCGCGCATTCGTTACAGTCAAACATGCGGTTAGTATTATACGGTCTGTCAATAGGTTTGTCAACCGAAAAAACGGCGGAGAAAAGCCGATTTCGCTTTTCTCCGCCGCAGGGTTTCAGGGTCAGATCTTTTCACAGAACTCGAATACGCGTTCCGGCACTTCGGACTCGTCTTCGGAGATGGTGAAGGTGAATTTGACACCGGTGATCTTGGACAGTTTCTCGACCTTTTCCAGGAAGTTCGCGAGGTCTTCGGGATCGCGTCCTCCAATGCGAAGAGTACCGTCGCAAAGGATGTCGGTAATGTCGGCATCTCTGGAGCAGAGACCGGCGAGGAAGCCGTAGTACATGTCGTAGCCGCTGACGAGGAACTCGTCTGCGTTGATGAGACGGACCTGGGGTTTGATCTCATAAGTCAGCTTCATCATCTTTTCCACACAGACCACGTGTCCGTTGGAAGCGGCAAGCGCCTTGTTGACTTCGTCGATGAGGTGTTTGGTCTTTCCAGAGCCTTTATTACCAATGATCAGAGATATCATAATGATTACCCTCCACTTATTATTTTGTTGATTCTATTATACCGAAGAAGGACAGCGGATTCAAGGCGGCCGACCATATCTTTGTCAGATTTTTGAGCCGCTCCCGGGTGTTTCGCTCTCCCTGTCAGTGCAAAAAACCGACCGGCCCTTTTCCGGGCCGGTCGTGTGATCGTTTTCGGGTCAGTTGACGCTGTAGAGGAGGTCGGTGTAGGTCGGGAACGGCCAGTAGTCCTTGGCCGTGATGGTCTCGAGCTCATCGGCCACGGCACGCATCTCCTGCATGGCCGGGAACACGTTGTCGCGGTAGTAGTCCGCCTCGACTTTGATGTCCTCGCTCTTCTCCGCGCCGGAGAGGGCCGTCTCGAGTGCCCTGCACTTCTTCATGAGGCTGTCGGAGAGGGCGGCCAGAGAAGTCAGCAGTTCGCTCTCGCTCTCGTGGGGCACGGTGTCGGAGATGGCTTCCTTCACGCGGATGGAGTCGGCGACCGCCGTCATGTAGGCGAGGACGCTCGGATAGATGTTCTTCTTGACCATGTCCGCCATGGTGAGGGCCTCGATGTGAAGGGTCTTGCAGTAGGTCTCCATCGAGATCTCGTAGCGGGACGTCAGCTCCTCGCGGGTGTAGATCTTGTGCTTTTCGACGAGGGCAAGGTTCTTCTCCCGGATGTACGCCGGGAACGCGTCCGCGCAGGTGCGCAGGTTCTCAAGGCCTCTGCGCTCGGCTTCGACGACCCATTCATCGGAATAGTTGTTGCCGTTGAAGATGATGCGGGAGTGCTCCTGGAACGTCTTCCGGACAAGGGCGCGGACCTGTGCTTCGAGTCCGTCCTCCGGAACGGCTTCCAGGATATCCGCGAAGCCTTCCAGTTCCTCGGCGAGGATGGTGTTCAGCATGGTGTTGGGACCCGCCAGAGACGCGGAGGAGCCTACCATACGGAACTCGAACTTGTTGCCCGTGAACGCAAAGGGCGATGTACGGTTGCGGTCCGTATTGTCCTTCTTGAATTTCGGGATGAACTTGACGCCGGACTTCATCTCGGTCGCCTTGATGGCTTCCATGGTCTCCCCCGCTTCGATCGCGCTCTCGAGCGCCAGGAGGTCGTCGCCAAGGTAGATGGAGACGATGGCGGGCGGAGCCTCGTCCGCGCCGAGACGGTGGTCGTTGCCGGGGCTCGCGACACAGGCTCTCAGAAGATCCTGGTATTCGTCGACGCCCTTGACCACGGCGGCCAGCATGACGAGGAAGATGAGGTTGTTGAACGGGTCCTTGCCGGGCTTGAACAGGTTGATGCCGGTGTCGGTCGTGATGGACCAGTTATTGTGTTTGCCGGAACCGTTGATGCCGGCAAAGGGTTTTTCATGGATGAGGCACGCGAGGTTGTGCTTCTTCGCGACGGACTTCATGATCTCCATCGTCAGCTGGTTCTGGTCGGTGCCGACGTTGGTGTCCGTGTAGATGGGCGCCATCTCATGCTGCGAAGGGGCGACTTCGTTGTGCTCGGTCTTCGAGTAGACGCCGAGTTTCCACAGTTCCACGTCGAGGTCTGCCATGAAGGCTTTGACCGCCGGTTTGATGGTGCCGAAATAGTGGTCCTCCATCTCCTGGCCCTTCGGGGGCTTGGCGCCGAAGAGGGTGCGTCCGGTGGTGACGAGGTCTTCCCGGTCGTTGAAGAGGTCGCGGTCGATGAGGAAGTACTCCTGCTCGCCGCCGACGGAGGAGCGGACATGCTTCGCGCCGGTGGGGTTGCCGAAGAGTTCGACGATGCGCATGGCCTGTTTGTCGATGGCCTGGATGGAACGGAGCAGCGGGGTCTTCTTGTCGAGGACCTGTCCGCCGTAGGAGCAGAAGATGGACGGGATGCACAGAGTATCGTCCTTGATGAACGCCGGAGAGGTCGGGTCCCAGGCGGTGTAGCCTCTCGCCTCAAAGGTCGAGCGGATGCCGCCGGACGGGAACGAAGACGCGTCCGGTTCCGAACGGATGAGCTCCTTGCCGGAGAAGTCCATGATGATCTTCCCGTTGCCCACCGGGGTGATGAAGCTGTCGTGCTTCTCCGCGGTGACACCGGTCATGGGCTGGAACCAGTGGGTGTAGTGCGTGGCACCTTTCTCCACCGCCCAGGTCTTCATGGCGCTGGCGACCTGCTGCGCGATCTCCGGGTCCAGAGGCGTGTTGTTCGCCGTGGCCTCTTTCAGCGCGTTGTAGGTCTGGTTGGGGAGTCTCTCATGCATGACTTCGTCTGAAAACAGAAGGCTGCCGAAGATCTCCGGAACATTGGTCATACCCATCATGTCTCCTCCTATAAAAAGAGCGCTGTACCGCTGCGGTACAGCGCCATAGCTGTGTTTCCGCGAAAATTATATTCCCTGTAGAATTCTTTGTCAATTATTTTTTCTTCCTGCGAACGGTCTGCCGGACGCTCGGTCCGGTCTTGAGCTGGATGCGTCCGAAAGTCTTCTCGAGCTCGGGACGGGTCATCTCGATGAGGATGGGACGTCCGTGAGGGCAGTACCGCACTTCCCGGTGAGACAGGACATATTCGATGAACTTCTCCTGCTCGGCGGGCGGGGTGTCGTCCCCGGCCTTGACGGCGGCGCGGCAGGCCATGTTCTTGTACATCCAGTCGAGTTTCGCCGGGGTCGGGTCGCTCTTGTCGAGCAGTTTCCCCGCGATCTCCGAGAGCAGGACCGTCACGTCCTCGTTCTCGAGCATGACGGGCACTTCCCGGACCGCGATGAGCCCCGGTCCGAAGTCCGAGACCTCGAAGCCCGCCTCTTTCAGGAGGTCGGTCTGTTCGAGGACCGCGGAGTACTCCTCTTTCGAGAGAGAGACGGTCACCGGCATCAGCAGCATCTGGGACTGCACCGGTTCCTTGTTGGCGATGAGCCGGTCGTAGAGGATCCGCTCGTGGGCGGCATGTTTGTCGACCATCAGCATCTTGCCCTCGAGCTCGACGAGGATGTAGGTCTTGAAGGCCTCCCCGATGATGCGGAAGTCCGGCACTTCGGTCTCTTCCGAGAACGGGACGACCGGGACGTCTTCGACGACGGGCAGTTCCTCCGGTTCCGGAGCCTTCTTCGACTCTTCGGCCGGGCGGTCCGCCTTGCGGACGTACGGGACCGGTCCGCCTTCCGCCTTCGGCGGTTCGGACGCTTTCGGCTCCGCGAACGCTTCTCTCTTCAGCTCCTCGACCGCGGCGGCCACTTCCGGCGTCTCCGTCGTCTCGGAGGCCGGTTTGTCCGAAGCGGTCAGCGGGGTCGGCGTCTTTTTCTTTCTGGAAGAGCCGCTCCCCTTCCGCTCCCACTCTTTCGGGAGTTCCTTCGACCAGAAGCCCTCGATCTTCTCGGGGAGTTCCGTTCTTCCGGGTTTCTTCCGGTCGAGTTTGATCTGTTCCCCGGTCTCCGGTTTGAAGGGCGCCCGGCGCTGCAGTTCCTGCTGCGCGAGGGTCAGGCGGTTCGGGGTGTCTTTGACGGTGATCGCGTTCTTGGCGGCGTAATAGACCGCGTCGAACACGGGACGTTCATTGGAGAACCGCACCTCGGTCTTGGCGGGGTGCACATTGACGTCCACCATCTCGAGGGGCAGGTTGATGTTGAGGACACAGGCCGGGAACTTGCCGACCATGATGGAGTCCTTGTAGGCGCGCTCCAGGGCCGCGGACGCCGTCATGCTCTTGACGAGGCGGCCGTTCAGGAAGAAGAACTGCATGGAGCGGTTCGGGCGGCTCGCGGTGGGCTTCGAGACGAAGCCGTCGACGGAGACGCCGTTCAGTTCATAAGAGGTCTCCAGAAGGGCGTTCGAGAAGTCCTTGCCGAAGACGGAGTAGATCGTCGACTTGAGGTTCCCGTTGCCGGGCGTCACCAGGATCTGCTTGTCGTCCCGGATGAACCGGATGGAGATCTCGGGATGGGACAGCGCGATGCGGTCGACGACGCCGGCCACACTGTTGCCCTCGGTGACGTCCTTTTTCAGGAACTTCATGCGGGCGGGCGTGTTGTAGAAGAGGTCCCGGACGACGATCGTGGTGCCTTCGGGGCAGCCCGCGTCGCTGAGGAGGACTTCCTCGGAGCCTTCGATCTTGTAGACGGTGCCGGCCTCGTCGTCCGGCGTGCGGGTCAGCACGTCGACCCGGGAGACCGCGGAGATGGAGGCCAGCGCCTCGCCGCGGAACCCGAGGGTCCCGATGCCGTGGAGGTCTTCCTCGGTCAGGATCTTGCTGGTGGCGTGGCTCACGAACGCGTTGCGGATGTCGTCGCGCGCGATGCCGGAGCCGTTGTCGGTCACCCGCATGTAGGTGACGCCGCCGTTTCGGATCTCCACCGTCAGAGAAGTGGCACCCGCGTCGATGGCGTTCTCCATCAGCTCTTTGATGACGGACGACGGCCGTTCGACGACTTCGCCGGCGGCAATGAGGTCCGCGATGTGTTTCGGCAGGACATTGATCTTCGCCATGGTGCCCCTCCTTTCTAATGTTCTGATGATCAGGATTCTTTTGCGCGCTTCGACAGGTCGTAGAGGTAGTTCATCGCCTCGATGGGCGTGAACGTGTTGACGTCGAGCGCCTTCAGCTCGTCGAGGATCTCGTCAGACGCGTGGCTCGTGAAGCTGATCTGGAAGTCCTCGGGCGATGTACCGGTCTCTTCCGGCATCTCGGTCGGGACTTTCAGGACGCCTCCCGTGCGCTCCTGTTCCTCGATGATCTCTCTCAGCACTTCCCTCGCCCGCTTGACCACCGGGTTCGGGACACCGGCGAGCTTCGCGACTTCGATGCCGTAGCTGCCGTCGGCCGGACCGGGGACGATGCGGCGCAGGAAGATGATGTCGTCGCCTCTCTTCTTGCAGGCGATGTTATAGTTGCGGATGCCGGGGAGTTCCTCCGCCATATCCGTCAGCTCATGGTAGTGCGTGGCGAACAGGGTCTTGGCCCCGATCTTCCGTTTGTTGCAGACGTATTCGAGGACGGCTTTCGCGATGGCCATGCCGTCGAACGTGGACGTGCCGCGGCCGATCTCGTCGAGGATGATGAGGCTCTGGCGGGTCGCGTTCTTCAGGATGGAGGCGACTTCCGTCATCTCGACCATGAAGGTGGACTGGCCGGACGCCAGATCGTCCGAGGCGCCGACTCTCGTGAAGATGGCGTCGCAGATGGAGATGCGGGCGGACGAGGCCGGGACGAAGCAGCCCGTCTGCGCCATCAGGACGATGAGCGCGACCTGCCGCATATACGTCGACTTACCGGCCATGTTCGGACCGGTGATGATGGCGGCCTGCGCGTCGTTCAGGTCGAGCGCGGTGTCGTTCGGGACGAAGGGCGCGCCGTCGAGCATCTTCTCGACCACCGGGTGGCGGCCGTCTTTGATGGTGATGCTCCCGTCCTCCGTGATCTCCGGGCACACATACCCGTTGTCCACCGCTACTTTGGCAAACGAGCAGAGGACGTCGAGCGTGGCCACCGCATGGGAGGTCTGCTGGATGCGGACGAGGCTCTCGGCGACGGTCTCCCGTACGCCGCAGAACAGTTCGTATTCGAGTTTGGTGATCCGTTCCTGGGCGCCCAGGACTTTGGATTCGAGTTCTTTGAGTTCACCGGTGATGTACCGCTCGGCATTCGTGAGGGTCTGTTTGCGGATCCATTCCTCCGGTACATCGCCCTGGAACGAACGCGGCACTTCGAGGTAATAGCCGAAGACCTTGTTGTAGCCGATCTTCAGTTTCGGGATGCCGGTGCGCTCCCGCTCCTGCGCCTCGATGGTGGCGAGGTAGCCCTGGCCGTTCGCGACGATGTCTCTCAGCTCATCGAGTTCGGGGCTGTACCCCTCTTTGATCATGCCGCCTTCCCGGACCGTGAAGGGCGGGTCTTCGGCGATGGCCTCCTCGATGAGTGCCATGATATCTTCGAGCGGATCGATGTTCTCCTCGATGCGCTGCATCAGACGGGGCTCTGCGCCCTCCAGAAGCAGTTTGATCGGCAGAAGGCACTGCACCGTCTCATAGAGGCTGCGAAGCTCTCTCGCGTTCGCAGAGCCGTACGAGATGCGGGTGATGAGCCGTTCCATGTCGTGGATGGACGTCATGTAGTCGGCGATCTCATCGCGCAGGGCGAGGTCGTTCACGAGGAACTGCACCGCGTTCTGTCGTTCGGTGATGCCGCCGGGCGACAGCAGGGGCTGTTCGACCCAGGCGCGCAGGAGACGCTTGCCCATGGCGGTCCGGGTCCGGTCGAGGACCCAGAGCAGGGTGCCGCGCTTCTCGCGGTTGCGGAGCGTTTCGGTCAGCTCGAGGTTCCGGCGGGCGGAGAAGTCGAGCTTCATGTATTTGCTGTCCGAGTAGAACTGGATCTCCCGGATGTTCTGAAGGTCTGTCTTCTGGACCTCGTAGAGATAACCGAGCACCATGCCGAGCGCACGGGTCCCGTTCTCAGAGGTCAGTTCGAGCTCCTCGAGGCTCTTGTCAAAGTGGTCCGTGACGACCCGCTCCATGTCCTCGAGCCGCGTCTCCCCCTCTTTCAGGGTCTTGACGCTGGTGCCCTCCTGCTTTTCCACAAAGGACTTGAAGCCCTTCAGTTTGGCACACTGCGCGTTGACCAGGATCTCACGCGGGGTGAATCGCCCCAGCTCGTTGATGATGCGTTCCCCGTTCTGGGACTCCTCCAGCTCCGTCATCTGGACTTCACCGGTGGAGACATCTGCGAAGCAGATGCCGGTCTTCCCCTCTGCGTGGAAGGCAGCGCACAGATAGTTGTTCTTCGATTCGTCGAGCATGGAGCTCTCAATGACGGTGCCGGGGGTCACGATGCGGATGACTTCCCGCTTCACGAGGCCCTTCGCCAGCGCCGGGTCCTCCACCTGTTCACAGATGGCGACCTTGTACCCCTTGGCCACGAGACGGGCGATGTACGGGTCCACGCTGTGGAACGGCACGCCGCACATGGGGGCGCGCTCGTCCTTGCCGCAGTCCTTGCCGGTCAGGACGAGGTCCAGCACGGAGGACACCAGCTTCGCGTCGTCGAAGAACATCTCATAGAAGTCTCCGACCCGGTACATGAGGATGGTATCTTTGTACTCTTCCTTGATGGAGAGGTACTGTTGCATCATGGGGGTGAATTCCGCCATTGGTCCACACTCTTTCTTCTAGTTTCGTTTCGTCAGGCGAGTTCGCCTTTTAAGATCCAGGTCAGGGGTTCGGTGATGACCACGTCCCGGTACGTCCCGATGAGTTCGTCCGGTCCGTCGAATTCGATCATCGTGTTGCCGGAGTTCCGTCCGCAGAGCCGTCCCGCCTTGTTGCGGCCTTCGACGAGGACACGGAAGGTCTTTCCCTTCGTGGCGGCCGACTGTTTCGAGGCGACCTGCTCCTGGGCGAACTGGAGCTCTTCGAACCACTGCTGTTTTTCGGTCGCGGAGACGGGGTCCGGCATACGGGCGCCGGGCGTTCCGACCCGCGGAGAATAGATAAAGGTATAGAGCGCCGAGTAGCCCACTTCCTCGATGAGCGATATGGTGTCGAGGAACTGCTCGTGCGTCTCTCCGGGGAAGCCGACGATGATGTCGCTCGTGATGGAGAGGTCCGGCAGCTTTTCGCGGGCGTAGGCGACGGTCTCGAGGTACTTTTCCCGGTCGTAGTGGCGATTCATCCGGTGGAGCACCTCACTGTTCCCGGACTGCACCGGCAGGTGCAGGTGGTTCTCCACCTTCTCACACTCCGCCATCGTGTCGATGAGGGCGTGGGAACAGTCCTTCGGATGCGAGGTCATGAAGCGGATGAGGAAGTCGCCGGGGATGTCGTTGATGTCTTTCAGAAGCTTCGGGAAGAGTTCTTTCTCTCCGAAGTCGTTGCCGTAGGAGTTGACGTTCTGGCCGAGGAGCATGATCTCCTTGTAGCCTTCCGCCACGAGCTGCCGGGCATCGGCCATGATGTCCTCGTACTTCCGGCTCCGCTCTCTGCCCCGGACATGGGGCACGACGCAGAACGTGCAGAAGTTGTTGCAGCCGTAGGAGATGGGAAGGAACGCCTTGAACGGATGGTTCCGGCGGGGCGCGAGGCCTTCCGCGATGTCGTTGTCGTCCTCCGTGATGTCAAAGATCCGCTCTCCGGTGCTGAGGACGTTCCAGAGGAGTTCGGGGACCTTGTACTGGACATGGGTGCCGAAGACGAGGTCCACGTACGGGAAATGGCTTTTGAGCCGTTTTGCGACGTGTTCCTGCTGGACCATGCAGCCGCAGAGGGCGATGACCAGGTTCGGGTTCGTCTCCTTGAACTTCTTGAGCCGGCCCACGTTGCCGTAGACGCGCTCTTCCGCATGCTCCCGCACTGCGCAGGTGTTGAACAGGATGAAGTCCGCTTCCGACGGGTCGTTCGTGAACTCGTAACCCATCTGCTCGAGGAGGCCGTCGATGCGCTCTCCGTCGGCGACGTTGCCCTGGCAGCCGTACGTGTGGGTAAAGGCTTTCGGAGGTACATCGCCAAAGCGGTCCTGCAGGAGACGTTTGACTTCCGTCATGTATTCAAATTGCCGGTTCAGCGCTTCCGCGGACACTGCCAAATCGGTCACCAACTTTCGAAAAAATAGCCATAGTATTTTACCATATTTCCTCTAATATTTAAAGGATTTCGCCGGGCTTTTTCGGTTCCGTCGAAAAGGTCCGTCGAGGCTTGCCAAGCCATACCTCCGCACGCCTTTAAAGCATCGCGCTGCTCCCCCCTGCGCCTCGCCGGACAACTTTTCTCCTCCCCTTGCCTCATGCTTATCTGTTGAGCCCGGCGAAATAAAAATCCCCGAGGCCTTTCGGCTCCGGGGAACTTTGTTATGCAGTTTTCATTGTTTTCCGGGCTCCACCTTGAAACGAGGCGAGGGGAGGCGAAACGAGTGCCGCAGAGACGCTTGGGGGAAAGGCGAAACAGCGGAACGCATTTCGCCGCGCGGTTCGGGATGGCAAGCGGCTCGGTGGCCTCTTTCGCCGGAACCCGATCGAGAGCCCGGAAAACAGTATTACCGGTATTCGGGCTTCAGGTCGACGCGGTAGACGCTTTTAGGGACTTTGAACGACACGGTGCCCATGGAGCCGGGCGCCACTTCGTACTCGTCGAAGCAGACGACGAGGCCGCCGTCTTCATCGATGTAGAAGTCCTGGTTCGGGTCGATCTCCTTGAAGTCCTCGTCGGGCAGGTCGGAGTCGATGAAGTACGAGACGCTGTCGTCCCGTTTCATCTGCGCCCGCATCTGGTCTTTGATGTTTTCCGAAATGTGGGTGATGTACGCGTCCTTCTCAAAGAGGTCAGACAGGATGACGCTCTCCCCGGTCGACTTGTCGAAGGTGTAGTAGTCCACCTCTGCCGCGCCCGAGGCCGCCGTCTCTTCCCGGACGACGCGGACCGTGTACCAGCGGTCGGTGTCCGCCGCCACATCGTAGTAGATGTCGAGGCTGCCGTAGCCGCCGTCCCGGTGTTCTTTCTTGAACTGTTTCACCGCCGCCTCGTTCATGGCGTCGATCTCTTTGCTGACCGCGTCCGCGGCGCCTTTCCCCTGCCCCTCCGCTTCGATCTTCGGGGTCTTCACATCCACATCGGTCGTATCCGTCTCTTCGGCGTACTCCCGGAACGTGACGGCCCGGAACACGGTTCCGAGGACCGGGATCTCCGAGAGGGCCTGCGCCACCGGGTAGCCGGTGTTCGGGAGGATCAGGCAGATGGCGAGGAATGCGGCCGCGATGGTGGCCGGGATCTTCCAGTATCTTCTTTTCTTCGGCAGCTCGATGACCTGCGGCTGTTCCGGAGTTTCCGGCAGAGACGCCAGCGTCTCCTCGACGGCAGACCGGACATGGTCCGGCACCCCGGCCCTCGCACGCTCTTCCTGGGCCATCCTGCGAATCGTATCATCATTCTGTTTCATCGAATCCCTCCTTCTCGAGTTCCGCCTTCAGCAGTTCCCGTGCACGCTCCAGCTGTTTGCGGACCGTGGCGGGCCGGGCGTCCATTGCCGCGGCAATGTCTGCCGTCGGCAGGTCTTCATAATAGAAAAGGATGAGCACCGTCCGGTACGGGTCTGAAAGGCGGTTCACAGCGCTCCAGAGGACCTGCTTCGTCTCAGTCGAGACGGCGGCTTCCGGCGCCGGGCGCTCTTCCGACAGTTCGTCAGAGATGCCGGCACGTTTCCTCCGCCGCAGTTCATCCTTGCAGCAGTTGATCAGGATGCCGTAGAGCCAGGGACGGAACTTCTCCGGGTCTCTGAGGGAGCCGAGATGCTCGTACGCCTTCAGGATACTCTGCTGCATGCAGTCGAGGGCATCGTCCTCCTGCTTCATATAACTCATCGCGAGCGCGTACATCGCCGCTTCCCTGTCCCGGATCTGCTCCGAGAACCATTCTCTGTCCACAGGCATGCTCGTTCACCTCCGTTGCTGTTACACTCCTTAGACGGCCGCAGAGAGGATTCTGTGACACATTCCAAGAAAAAACACCGGCGCCTGTCCGTTCGGACCGCTACCGGTGTTCAATTCTCTGGTGTTCAAAGACGGATCAAAGGTCTTTGATCCCGTTCAGAAGCTCTTTGAGCTCAGCGGCTTCTTCCTCATTGAGGGTGACACCTTTGCCCATACGCTCGTGCTCGGGTGCCCAGTCACGAATATCATACTTCGGCTTGCCGCCGTTCCAGGAGACCTTGTTCAGTTCCTTGGTCCAGCCGCGGGCGTTCTCAGACAGAACACCGTATTCTTCCGTGATCTCATAAGTGAATTCCGGCATTTCCAAACTCCTCCTTTATAATTATATTTATAATTATAAAAGAATTATAGCTCAAATGAGCAGAAAGTGCAATAGATACGTTGTTTTTTAACGATTTACTCAAAAAGGATGGTGCTGAAGTACCTCTCGCCGGTGTCCGGGAGGACCGTGACGACCGTTTTTCCCTTCCCGAGTTCTCTCGCCAGCTTCAGCGCGACCGAGACGTTCGTGCCGCTGGAGATGCCGCAGAGGATGCCCTCTTCCGCCGCGAGACGGCGTGTGGTCTCGAGGGCCTCTTCGTCGGTGACGATGCGGATGTCGTTATAGATGGACTGGTCTAAAATGGCCGGGATGACCCCGTCGCCGATTCCCATCTGCAGGTGGGTCCCGATGTTGCCTCCGCTCAGAATGGCGGCGTTATCGGGCTCACAGGCCACGATAGTGATCTCCGGGTTCGCTTCCTTCAGGACCTTGCCGATCCCGGACAGCGTGCCGCCGGTGCCGACGCCGGAACAAAACGCGTCGATCTGCCGGCCGTCCATGTCGTCAAGGATCTCGAGGGCGGTGTGCTGCAGATGCGCTTCGATGTTGTTGTAGTTCTCGAACTGGTTCGGGATGAAGACGTTCGGGTCCTCCTTCGCCATCTCCAGCGCCATCTCGATGCACTTCTCGATGCATTCGCCGATGTTGTTGCGGTCGTGGACGAGACGGACCTCCGCGCCGTACTGGCGGACCAGCATGCGGCGTTCCCGGCTGACCGAGTCCGGCATGATGATGATCACTTTATAGCCCTTCACGGCGCCCACAAGGGACAATCCGATGCCCTGGTTCCCGCTGGTGGGTTCCACGATGACGGTGTCGGGGCCGATGATGCCCTCTTTCTCAGCCGCTTCGATCATCTGGAAAGCGGTACGGGTCTTGATGGACCCGCCGACATTGAGGCCCTCGAACTTGACGAGGACTTCGGCGTCTTCCGGGCCGGTGAGGCGGTTCAAACGGATGAGGGGCGTGTTGCCGAGGGCGTCCAGCACCGTATTGCAGATCATTTGTCTATCTCCTTTGACCCTTCAAAAGGTCTTTTAATTATACACAGTGGGAGAATTATACCATAATCGGACCCCTTGTGGAAAGAAAAGCAAAAGAAAACCCGTGCTTGACGCACGGGTTTTTCTATGCAAGTCAGTCAGACTTATTCGTTGATCGCGATAACAACGCCCGAACCAACAGTACGGCCGCCTTCACGGATAGCGAAACGAAGACCTTCTTCGATAGCGATCGGGGTGATCAGCTCAACGTCCATTTCGACGTTGTCGCCAGGCATGCACATCTCAGTGCCGGCCGGAAGGGTGATGACACCGGTAACGTCGGTGGTTCTGAAATAGAACTGCGGTCTGTAGTTGTTGAAGAACGGAGTATGACGGCCGCCTTCATCCTTGGTCAGGACGTAGACCTGGCCACGGAACTTGGTGTGGGGGTTGATGGTGCCGGGTTTGCAAAGGACCTGGCCTCTTTCGATCTCGTCACGGGCAACGCCACGAAGCAGAGCACCGATGTTGTCGCCGGCCTCGGCATAGTCGAGGGTCTTGCGGAACATTTCGATACCGGTGCAGACGGTCTTGGACTTCTCGTCTTTCAGACCAACGATCTCGACTTCTTCGCCGGTCTTCAGCTGACCTCTTTCCACTCTACCGGTGGCAACAGTACCACGGCCGGAGATGGTGAAGACGTCTTCGACAGGCATCAGGAAGGGAAGGTCGGACTTACGGTCGGGAGTCGGGATGTAAGTATCGATCGCATCGAGGAGCTCCCAAATGGGCTTCAGGACTTCAGCGTCAGGATCGCTGCCGGTGTACTCGAGAGCCTGAAGAGCGGAACCGGCGATGACGGGGATCTCGTCACCGGGGAATTCGTACTCATCGAGGGTCTCACGGACTTCCATCTCGACGAGCTCAAGAAGCTCGGGGTCGTCGACCTGGTCGACTTTGTTCAGGAAGACGATGATGTAAGGAACGCCGACCTGACGGGCAAGGAGAAGATGCTCCTTGGTCTGAGCCATGGGGCCGTCAGTGGCAGCGATGACCAGAACGGAACCGTCCATCTGGGCAGCGCCGGTGATCATGTTTTTGATGTAGTCGGCATGGCCGGGGCAGTCAACGTGAGCATAGTGACGGCCCTTGATCTCTTCGCCGTTGAGGCCGGTTCTGTCTTCGGTCTCATACTCGACGTGAGCGGTGTTGATGGTGATACCACGCTCTCTCTCTTCGGGAGCCTTATCGATCTCGCCATAGTCTTCGAACTTGGCAAGGCCCTTCATAGCAAGAGTCTTGGTGATAGCAGCAGTAAGGGTGGTCTTACCATGGTCGACGTGGCCGATGGTACCAATGTTTACGTGCGGTTTGTTTCTGTTAAAATGTTCCTTTGCCATTGGAATGTTCCTCCTTCATTATGGTGAACTATTTTCTTTCAGAATTATTTCGATTGTATCAGATAGACTGATTCAATGCAAGTACTGTTTCCGGGTCAGTCCTTCTTGTTTCTGTCGGTGATGATACCTTCCGCGATGGACTTCGGAACCTCGACATAATGGGACGGCTGCATGACATAGTTGGCACGGCCCTGGGTCTTGGAACGAAGGTCGGTGGAATAACCGAACATGGAAGCAAGCGGGATGAACGAGCTGATCTGGGTGGCGCCGTTGACGGGCTCCATACCCTTGATGAGACCACGGCGGGAGTTGATGTCGCCGATGACGTCGCCGACATAGTCGTCCGGAGTGGTGACGTCGACTTTCATCATGGGCTCCATCAGGACCGGGGACGCCTTTCTCATGGCATCCTTGAAGGCCATGGATCCGCAGATCTTGAAGGCCATCTCAGAGGAGTCGACTTCGTGGTAAGAACCGTCGTAAAGGGTGACTTTGACGTCTTCGACGTTATAGCCGGCCAGGACACCGTTGAGCATGGCGCTCTTGATACCCTGTTCGGTCGGGGCGATGAATTCCTTCGGAATGGCACCGCCGACAACGGCGTTGACGAACTCGTAGCCCTTCTCGGGGTTCGGCTCGATCTTGATCTTGACTTCGGCGTACTGACCGGAACCACCGGTCTGACGCTTGAACTTGCATGCGACATCCGCCGGAGCGCTGATGGTCTCGCGGTAGGCAACCTGCGGCTGACCTACGTTCGCCTCGACCTTGAACTCACGGAGCAGACGGTCGACGATGATCTCCAGGTGGAGCTCACCCATACCGGCGATGATGGTCTGACCGGTCTCTTCGTCTGTGTAAGTACGGAATGTCGGATCTTCTTCGGCCAGTTTGGCGAGGGCGATGCCCATCTTTTCCTGACCGGCCTTGGTCTTCGGCTCGACGGCAACACGGATGACCGGTTCCGGGAAGTCGAGGGACTCAAGGATGACCGGCGCCTTCGGGTCGCAAAGGGTATCGCCGGTAGTGGTGTTCTTGACACCGACGCAGGCGGCGATATCGCCGGAGTAAACGGTATCGATATCCTGTCTGTGGTTCGCGTGCATCTGCATGATACGACCAAGACGCTCGTTCTTGTCCTTTACGGAGTTGTAAACGGTCTCGCCGGCATTGGCAGTACCCGAATAGACACGGAAGAAACAGAGTTTACCGACATACGGGTCCGTCGCGATCTTGAATGCAAGAGCGGAGAACGGATCGTCGTCTTTCGGATGTCTCTCGATCTCTTCGCCGGTCGCGGGATCGGTGCCCTTGATGGCGGGGATATCGGTGGCAGCGGGCATGTAGTCAACGATGGCGTCGAGGAGGGGCTGAACGCCCTTGTTGCGGTAGGAAGTACCGCAGACCACCGGGACCATGTCGTTGGCAAGTGTGCCCTTACGGATCGTAGCTTTGATCTCATCGACGGTCAGCTCTTCCCCGTTGAAGTACTTCTCCATGAGTTCGTCGTCATAGGAGGCGACGGTCTCGATGAGAGCATCGTGGTATTCCTGGGCCTTGTCCATGATGTCTGCGGGAATGTCTTCGTCGCGGACGTCCTGACCCATGTCGTCGTAGTAGACTTCGGCGCGCATGGTGATCAGATCGACGATGCCTCGGAATTCCGCCTCGGCACCGATCGGGATCTGGACGGGTACCGGGTTGGCCTTCAGACGGTCTTTGACCATTTCGATGACGTTGTAGTAGTCGGCGCCCATGATGTCCATCTTGTTGACGTAGATCATGCGCGGGACCTGATATTTGTCAGCCTGACGCCAGACGGTCTCAGACTGGGGCTCGACGCCACCCTTGGCGGAGAGGACGGTCACGGAGCCGTCGAGGACTCGAAGAGAACGCTCGACTTCTGCGGTGAAGTCCACGTGGCCGGGAGTGTCGATGATGTTGATTCTGTGTTCTTTCCAGAAACAGGTGGTAGCAGCGGAAGTGATGGTGATACCACGTTCCTGCTCCTGAACCATCCAGTCCATGGTGGCGGCGCCGTCATGGACTTCACCGATCTTATGGTTGATACCGGTGTAGTACAGGATTCGCTCGGTCGTCGTCGTTTTACCGGCGTCGATATGAGCCATGATACCGATGTTCCTGGTTTTTTCCAAAGATACCTGTCTCGGCATATAATCCTCCCCTGCTTACCAGCGGAAATGAGCAAACGCCTTGTTGGCTTCTGCCATTCTGTGGGTGTCTTCGCGTTTCTTGAATGCAGAGCCGGTTTCGTTCACGGCGTCCATGATCTCGTTAGCGAGACGTTCTTTCATGGTTCTTTCACCACGCTGGCGGGCATACAGGGTGATCCAGCGGAGACCCAGGGTCTGTCTGCGTTCCGGACGGACTTCCATCGGAACCTGGTAGGTGGCACCGCCGACACGGCGAGCCTTGACCTCGAGGACAGGCATAACATTCTCCATCGCCTTCTCGAAAACTTCGAGGGGATCTTCACCTGTCTTTTCTTTGATGATGTCAAAAGCGCCGTAGACGATCTTCTGAGCGACACCTTTTTTACCATCGAGCATAACACTGTTGATGAGCCGTGTTACGAGCTTTGAGTTGTAAAGCGGATCGGGCAAAACATCACGTTTTGCAATCTGGCCTCTTCTTGGCACTTCGCTTCCCTCCTTCATAGTAATGATATCATAGGTACTCGAGTGACAACGTTCTCGTGGCGCCAATGTGAGAGGCATATAAAAAACAATATATATACACTCCACATTGTCACGCATGGTTCATGCGTGGCCTTGCAAGAAGTTTGTTCTCTTACTTTTTCTTCGGTCTCTTAGCGCCGTATTTCGAACGGGACTGCATACGGTCCGTAACACCCTGCGTATCGAGCGTACCACGGATGATGTGGTAACGAACACCGGGAAGGTCCTTAACACGTCCGCCTCTGATGAGGACGACACTATGCTCCTGAAGATTGTGGCCGACACCCGGAATATAGGCGGAAACCTCGATCCCGTTGGTCAGACGGACTCTGGCGATCTTACGAAGTGCAGAGTTCGGCTTCTTCGGTGTGGCGGTCTTGACGGCAGTGCAGACACCGCGTTTCTGCGGAGACTGGACGTCGGTCATGACGTTCTTCTTAGAGTTGAGTCCTTTCAGAAGAGCCGGAGCCTTTGCTTTCTTTTCAGAAGTCTTACGACCCTGACGAACAAGCTGGTTAAAGGTTGGCAATCTGTTTCACCTCCATGCAAATAATGTAAAGTATAAATATATTGCTATAAGGAGAGCCTCCGGGAGATCGCCCGGAAGTTCCCCTGTATAGTTTTGGTTTCGCGTGCTGGAAACACTGCGACAATTCGGTATTGTATCCGAATTATAAGGCTTTGTCAACACTGGATTTCCGCGCTGTTACTGCGGCGATTCACTCTTCCTCCGGCATGTCATCGAATTCTTCGATGTCCTCGATGAAGAGATCGGAATCGATCGCGTTGAACAGGTCGTGCTTCTGTTCGACTTCGACGTCGGCATAGCACTTCATACCGGTGCCGCTCGGGAGCAGCTTGCCGATGATGACGTTCTCCTTGAGGCCGAGCAGCGGATCGGTCTTGCCCTTGATGGCCGCGTCGGTGAGGACACGGGTCGTCTCCTGGAAGGAGGCGGCGGACAGGAAGGAGTCCGTGGCGAGAGAAGCCTTGGTGATACCGAGGAGCATCGGGTCCGCTTTGGCATATGCCGGTTCGCGGCCGGTCTCGGCAGCTTCTTTCTCCAGTTTCTCGTTGACCGCATAGAAGTCGGACTTCTCGATGACGGAGCCCGCGATGAGGTCGGTCTCACCGGCATCGGTGACGGTGACCTTCTTCATCATCTGGCGGACGATGACTTCGATGTGCTTGTCGTTGATGTCGACACCCTGCATCCGGTAGACGCGCTGGACTTCGCGGATGAGGTAGTCGTGGACCGCATCGACGCCCATGATCTCGAGGAGATCATGCGGGTTGACGGAGCCTTCGGTCAGTGCCTCGCCCTTCTGGACGGTGGCACCGGCAACGATCTTCTGGCGCAGGCGCAGGCCGTACGGGATGAGGTAGGACTTCTCCTTCCCCTCTTCCGCGTCGGTCACGATGACGTGCTTGCCCTTCTTGTCGTCGTCGATGGAAACGGTTCCCGCGAACTCGGACAGGATGGCGAGGGTCTTCGGCTTGCGGCCTTCGAACAGCTCTTCCACTCGGGGAAGACCCTGCGTGATATCGGAACCGGAAGCAACACCGCCGGTGTGGAACGTACGCATGGTCAGCTGGGTACCGGGTTCACCGATGGACTGAGCCGCGATGATACCGACCGCTTCACCGACCGTGACGGCGCCGCCGGTGGCAAGGTTCTTGCCGTAGCACTTGATGCAGACACCGTGGTGGGCGCGGCAGGTCAGGAGCGAACGGATGTTGATCTCCGCTCTGGAGCCCTCTTCCGCGTTGCCGGCTGCGATGTCTTCGGCGTGGGTCTCTTTGACGTACTTCGCGACGACTTCGGCGTCATCTTCCGTCAGCATGTGGTCGCAGTCCATCAGGACTTCGCCGCTCTTGCGGTCGACGAGGTCGTCGACGAGGTAACGGCCGACGAGACGTTCTTCCAGTTTCTCGATGACTTCGTTCCCGTCGGTGATGTCGTAGACGGGGATGCCGTGTTTGCAGCCGCAGTCCTCTTCGGAGACGATGACTTCCTGAGAAACGTCGACGAGACGTCTGGTCAGGTAACCGGAGTCAGCGGTACGGAGTGCGGTATCGGCAAGACCTTTACGGGCACCACGGGAGGAGATGAAGTATTCGATGATGTTCAGACCTTCACGGTAGTTCGCTCTGATCGGGATCTCGATGGTCTTACCGGAAGTGTTGGCGATAAGACCGCGCATGCCGGCGAGCTGACGCAGCTGGGAGTCAGAACCACGGGCGCCGGAGTCGATCATCATGAAGATCGGGTTGTATCGGCCGAGGTTGTCCTTCAGACCGTCGGACACCTGCTTCGTGCAGTTGTCCCACTCGCTGAGGATGAGACGGGAGCGCTCTTTGCTGGAGAGCATACCCATCTGATAGTAGGATTCGATCTGGTCGACCTTGTCTGCCGCGGCGCCGACATAGTCCCACTTGCTCTCGGGGATGACGGCGTCGGTGACGGCGACGGTGATACCGCTCAGCGTCGAGTACTTGTAACCCTGCGCCTTGATCTCGTCGAGCATGACGGAAGTGGTATGCGTGCCGTGGATGCGCAGGCAGCGGTCGATGATCTTACCGAGGACTTTCTTGTTGACCAGGTCTTCGACTTCCAGACGGAACTCGTTGCCCGGGATGCTTCTGTCGATGAAGCCGAGGTCCTGCGGGATGGGGTTGTTGAAGATGACCTTGCCGAGCGTGGTCTCGATGATGCCGGACTTCTGCTCGCCGTCGATCTCCTTCGTCATACGGATCTTGATCTTGGAGTGCATCGTGATGGTCTTTTCTTCGAAGGCCATGGTGGCTTCGTTGACATCGCGGAAGACTCTCCCCTCACCCGGTTCGCCGTCCTTGTCGAGGGTCAGGTAGTAGGAACCGAGGACCATGTCCTGGGTCGGGACCGTGACGGGACGTCCGTCGGAGGGTTTCAGAAGGTTGTTCGCCGCCAGCATCAGGAAACGGGCTTCCGCCTGAGCTTCCGCGGACAGCGGAACATGGACGGCCATCTGGTCGCCGTCGAAGTCGGCGTTGAACGCCGTACATGCGAGCGGATGGAGCTTGATGGCGCGGCCGTCGACCAGGACCGGTTCGAAGGCCTGGATGCCGAGGCGGTGCAGCGTAGGCGCACGGTTCAGCATGACGGGGTGATCTTTGATGACGACTTCCAGGGCATCCCAGACTTCGTCTTTGGAGCGTTCGACCATCTTGCGGGCAGACTTGATGTTGCCGGCGATGTTGGTCTCGACGAGGCGTTTCATGACGAAGGGCTTGAACAGCTCGAGCGCCATTTCCTTCGGCAGACCGCACTGATACATCTTGAGTTCCGGACCGACGACGATAACGGAACGGCCGGAGTAGTCGACACGCTTGCCGAGCAGGTTCTGACGGAAGCGGCCCTGCTTACCTTTCAGCATATCGGAAAGGGACTTGAGCGGACGGTTGTTCGGTCCGGTGACCGGGCGACCGCGGCGGCCGTTGTCGATGAGGGCGTCGACGGCTTCCTGGAGCATGCGCTTCTCGTTGCGGATGATGATGTCCGGCGCGTGGAGGTCCAGGAGACGTTTCAGACGGTTGTTGCGGTTGATCACGCGGCGGTACAGGTCGTTGAGGTCAGACGTCGCGAAACGTCCGCCGTCGAGCTGGACCATGGGGCGCAGATCGGGCGGGATGACCGGGATGCAGTCGAGGATCATCCACTCCGGCTTGTTGCCGGAATTCCGGAAGGCATTGACGACTTCCAGTCTCTTCAGAAGACGGGTCCGTCTCTGGCCGGTGGCCTTGACGAGTTCTTCCGTCAGTTCATCGGAAAGGGCGACGACGTCGATCTCCTCGAGGAGCTTCTTGATGGCTTCCGCGCCCATTCCGGCGTCGAAGTCATCTTCGTACATCTCGCGCATTTCCTGATAGTTCTTTTCGGTCAGGAGCTGGTATTTCTCGAGCGGGGTGGAACCCGGGTCCGTGACGATGTAGAGGGCGAAATACAGGACCTTCTCCAGCGAACGCGGAGAGATGTCGAGCATCAGGCCGATCCGGGACGGGATCCCCTTGAAGTACCAGATGTGGGAGACCGGGGCGGCCAGTTCGATGTGGCCCATCCGCTCTCTTCTGACTTTCGCTTTGGTGACTTCGACACCGCAGCGTTCGCAGATCTTGCCTTTGTAGCGGATCCGCTTGTATTTACCGCAGGAGCACTCCCAGTCTTTGGTGGGCCCGAAGATCTTTTCGCAGAAAAGACCGTCGCGCTCCGGCTTCAGAGTCCGGTAGTTGATCGTTTCGGGTTTGGTGACTTCACCGTTCGACCATTTGCGGATGGTATCCGGCGAAGACAGGCCGATCCGAATGGAATCGAATACCAGATCGTCATTCATCGTTTTATTCTGAATGTCTGTCATTGGGCGACCTCTTTCCTTTTATTATTCGTCAAAGCTGAGGGAATCCAGATCTTCTGCGGTGGGTTCCTCGTCAGCGGTGAATTCGTCAAACTCGTCTTCGATCTCCATGGGCTCGCCCTGCTCGTCGAGGGTCATATAGCCGCTGGCGCCTTCGGCGTCGTTGACGGACTTCATATCGTCGTTTTCGGCAAGACGGAATCCGATGTCGTCGCCATCGAAATTCTGTCTGAGGTCGATTTCGTTATCATCTTTGTCGAGGACGCGGACGTCGAGGCCGAGGGCCTGCAGTTCCTTGATGAGGACCTTGAAGGACTCCGGAACGCCGGACTTCGGTACGCTCTGGCCCTTGACGATCGCTTCGTAGGTCTTGACACGGCCGACGATGTCGTCGGACTTGACGGTCAGGATCTCCTGAAGGGTGTATGCCGCGCCGTACGCTTCGAGGGCCCAGACTTCCATTTCACCGAAACGCTGGCCGCCGAACTGGGCTTTACCGCCGAGGGGCTGCTGCGTGACGAGGGAGTACGGGCCGGTGGAACGGGCGTGGATCTTGTCGTCGACAAGGTGATGGAGCTTCAGGTAGTACATGACGCCGACGGTGACGCGGTCGCCGAGCGGGAGGCCGGTACGGCCGTCCATGAGTTCGGTCTTACCGTCTCTGCCGTTCCAGGCTTCCTCGATGAGAGCGAGTTCCGCCTCGTCCTCCGTCTTGCTGCGAAGGAGATCCATGAGGTCGGAAAGAAGGAAGCCCTTCTCTTCGTTCTTGTCCTCATAGTCGAGGATGAGCTGCTTCGTCTGGTCATTGCCCTTCGCGAGGAGCTTGGACTCGACGAGGAAGTACTGGATGTCCTCTTCATGAGCGCCGTCGAAGACGGGGGTCATGATCTTCCAGCCCTTCGAACGGGCCGCCATACCGATGTTGACTTCGAGGACCTGACCGATGTTCATTCGGGAGGGAACGCCCAGCGGGTTCAGGACGATGTCGAGCGGAGTACCGTCCGGCAGGAACGGCATGTCTTCCTGCGGAAGGACGCGGGAGACGACACCCTTGTTACCGTGACGGCCGGCCATCTTGTCACCGACCTGGATCTTTCTCTTCTGGGCGATGTACACGCGGACGACTTTGTTGACGCCCGGGCTCAGCTCATCGGAGTTGGCTCTCGTGAAGACTTCGACATTGAGGACGATACCGTACTCACCGTGCGGGACACGGAGCGATGTATCGCGGACCTCTCTCGCCTTCTCGCCGAAGATGGCCTGCAGGAGGCGCTCTTCCGCGGTGCGCTCGGTCTCACCTTTCGGGGTGACCTTACCGACGAGGATGTCGCCGGACTTGACTTCGGCGCCGATGTGGATGATACCCTCTTCATCGAGGTTCGCCAGCGCGTCTTCGCCGACGTTCGGGATGTCGCGGGTGATCTCTTCCGGCCCGAGTTTGGTGTCGCGGGACTCGAGTTCGAACTCTTCGATATGGATGGAGGTATAGATGTCGTCCCGGATGAGTTTCTCATTCAGAAGGACGGCGTCTTCGTAGTTGTAGCCTTCCCAGGTCATGAAGCCGATGAGGGCGTTCTTACCGAGGGAGATCTCACCGTTGCAGGTGGCGGGGCCGTCTGCGATGACCTGGCCTTCGGTGACTTCCTGGCCAAGGTCGACGATGGGTCTCTGGTTGATGCAGGTGCCCTGGTTGGAGCCCATGAACTTGATGAGGTCGTAACGGTCGATGCCGTCTTCCGTCTCGATCTCGATGTGGTCGGCGTCGACGTGTTTGACCGTACCGGCGCTTCTTGCGAGGACGACGGAACCGGAGTCGACGGCGGCCTTGTATTCCATACCGGTACCGACGATCGGAGAGTCGGTGACCATGAGCGGAACGGCCTGACGCTGCATGTTCGAACCCATGAGGGCACGGTTGGCGTCGTCGTTCTCGAGGAACGGGATCATGGCGGTCGCGACGGAGACGAGCATCTTCGGGGAGACATCCATGTAGTCCGGTACGCTCGGGTCGACTTCGGCGAACTCGTCGCGATAGCGGATGGTGATACGGTTGTTGACGAAGCGGCCGTCCTTGTCGAGCGGCTCGTTCGCCTGGGCTACGCGGTAGTTGTCTTCGACGTCAGCGGTCATGTAGACGACTTCGTCGAGGACCTTGCCGGTCTCTTTGTCGATCTTGCGGAACGGCGCCTCGATGAAGCCGTACTTGTTGATGCGGGCAAAGGTGGCAAGATAGGAGATCAGACCGATGTTCGGACCTTCGGGGGTCTCGATGGGACACATGCGGCCGTAATGCGTGTAGTGAACGTCTCGGACTTCGAATCCGGCACGGTCCCTGGAGAGACCGCCGGGGCCGAGGGCGGAGAGACGGCGCTTATGCGTGAGTTCTGCCAGGGGGTTCGTCTGATCCATGAACTGGGACAGCGGCGAGGAGCCGAAGAACTCCTTGATGGCAGCGACGACGGGACGGATGTTGATGAGTGCTTCCGGGGTCGCCTTTTCGGGATCCTGCGCGGAGAGAGACATTCTCTCGCGGACGACACGCTCCATACGGGAGAAGCCGATACGGAACTGGTTCTGGAGCAGTTCGCCGACGGAACGGATGCGGCGGTTGCCCAGGTGGTCGATGTCGTCGATGGTGCCGACATTGTTGCCGAGGCAGTCAAGGTAGTTGACGGTGGCATAGATGTCGTCGATGATGATGTGTTTCGGGATGAGGTCATCGGCATGCTCTTTCAGAGTGAGGAGCAGGTCGTCCTTGTCCCAGTCGTCCTCTGCTTCGGCGAGGATGTCCTGCAGAACGCTGAACCGGACTTTTTCGTTGATGCCGACTTCTTCCAGTTCCTCTTCTGTCAGGTCCCACGCGCCGAGGAACGGAAGGATGTCGACCATGCCGTTGGAGACGACTTTGACTTCTTTCCCCTCTTCGGTGAGGACAAATGCCTCGGTGATACCGGCCTGTTCGATCTCATATGCCTTCTCGGCGGTGACGACGTCACCGGCGTCGGCGAGGAACTCACCGGTCTCCACGTTGACGACTTCGCGGGCGAGCTTTTCGCCGGTCAGACGCTGGGAGATACCGAGCTTCTTGTTGTATTTGTATCGGCCTACGCGGGACAGGTCGTACCGGCGGGCGTCGAAGAACAGGTTGTCGAGGTGCTGCTCTGCAGTCTCAACGGTCGGCGGCTCGCCCGGGCGCAGTCTCTTGTAGACTTCCAGGAGTGCTTCTTCACGGTTTTTCGTCGTGTCCTTCTCGAGGGTCGCGAGGATCCGCTCGTCCGGACCGAAGAATTCAAGGATCTCTTCGTTGCTGGAAAGGCCCAGAGCACGAATGAAGGTCGTGATCGGGATCTTTCTGTTCTTGTCGATGCGGACATAGAACACATCGTTCTGGTCCGTCTCGTATTCGAGCCAGGCACCTCTGTTCGGGATGACGGTGGTCGTGTAGAGTTCCTTACCGGTCTTATCATGGGTCATACCATAATATACGCCGGGGGAACGGACCAGCTGCGAAACGATGGCACGTTCCGCACCGTTGATGATGAAGGTGCCGCTCTCCGTCATGATCGGGAATTCGCCCATCTTGACGACCGACTCCTTGATGAGGCCGGTCTCCTTGTTGGCGAGACGCGCGGTCAGGTGGATGCTGGACGAATAGGTGGCCCTGTTCGCCTTGCACTCCTTGACGGTGTATTTGGGTTTTTCATCCATCGAATAGTCGACGAACTCGAGGACGAGATTGCCGGTGTAGTCGGTAATCTCCCCGATGTCTCTGAAGACTTCCTTCAGACCGACATCCAGAAACCACTGGTACGAATTCTTCTGGATCTCGATGAGGTTCGGCATCTGCATGACCTCATCGATCTGAGCGAAATTCATACGAGTGGTTGTTCCGAGCTTGGTCGCTTTAACGTTTACCATAAGCCGTGATCACTCCGTTCCGTATTTCTAAAATCGCGCACTTTCCGTTATAAAAGTGGATTTATATTTTATATATAGAAAAGCGCCCCGTCAAGCGATAATTTCAAATTTGTCAAGCCCCTTTCAAAAGTTTTTTATAAGCTGTTCCGGGTGTTCCGAATAAAGGCGAAAAGGAGCCCGCTTTTTCGCTCCGTCCCCCTCCAAAAAGAGAAAAGCTCCCGCGGTGGCGGGAGCTTTTGGTTTGGGGCTTAGTCGAGGAAGTCTTTGAGCTTCTTCGAGCGGCTGGGATGGCGGAGCTTGCGGAGCGCTTTCGCCTCGATCTGACGGATGCGCTCACGGGTGACATTGAACTCCTTGCCGACCTCTTCGAGGGTACGGGGATGTCCGTCCTCGAGGCCGAACCGCAGAGACAGGACGCGTTCCTCTCTCGGGGTCAGGGTCTTCAGGACTTCGGCCAGCTGTTCTCTCAGGAGCATCTGGGACGCGGCGTCGGCCGGGGCCAGCGCTTCGTCAGCGGGGATGAAGTCGCCGAGGTGGCTGTCCTCCTCCTCACCGATGGGAGTCTCGAGAGAAACGGGTTCCTGAGCGACGCGCAGGATCTCGCGGACCTTCTCGACGGGCATGTCGAGTTCTTCCGCGATCTCTTCCGCGGTCGGGTCGCGGCCGTTCTTGTGGAGGAGCTGGCTGTTGGTCTTCTTGACCTTGTTGATGGTCTCGACCATGTGGACCGGGATCCGGATGGTGCGGGCCTGGTCCGCGATGGCGCGGGTGATGGCCTGGCGGATCCACCAGGTGGCGTAGGTCGAGAACTTGAAGCCCTTGGTGTAGTCGAACTTGTCGACGGCCTTGATGAGACCGAGGTTGCCTTCCTGGATGAGGTCGAGGAACTGCATGCCGCGGCCGACGTACCGCTTCGCGATACTGACGACGAGACGCAGGTTGGACTCGGCGAGTTTCTTCTTCGCCTCTTCATCGCCCTCCGAAATACGGATGGCGAGCTCGATCTCCTCTTCCGGAGTCAGCAGGGGCACGCGGCCGATCTCTTTGAGATAGACTTTGACCGGATCGTCCATCGCCGCATTCTTGGAGGCGTCGGTGGCGTTGATCTCGCCGGGCTTCTGGGTCCCGCCGACCACGTCAAAGTTCAGAGAATCGAGCGCTGCGTCGCCCAGATCGTCCACGATCTCGATGTTGTTGCTCTCGAGGGTGTCGTAGAGCTTGTCGAGTTCGTCGATCTCCAGGTCGAGTTCGACAATGGCGGCATCGATGTCATTGGTGCTGAGCTTCCCGGCTGCGCGACCCTTTTCGATGAGGCCATTGACTACCTTTTGCTTCTTTTCTTCCATTCAATCAAACTCCTTACTTTTTCGAGAAAAGTTCCCGAAGTTCTTCGTCGGTGATCTCTCCGCCGGAAGCGGAGGTCTTCTGTTCCTCCGAGTCCTTGAGGACCCGGATGCAGTCTTCGATCTCTTTGAGCGTGCCGCTGAGCGGGATGCCTGCGTTCTGGATCCGCGCCAGCTGCCCCATCTCGGCGGGGTCGAAGTACTGGGAGAGGATGAAACTCTCCACGCCTTTCCCCTCCCGGATGCGTCCGGCGATGACCGTGTAGGCCTTCTGACCGAATGCGGTGGAGAAGTCGGCCGCCTCGAGCCGGTCCCCGATCTTCGAAAGATAGTCGGGATTCCGGAGCAGCGAGGCCAGTATGGTCTCTTCGGCACGGAGCACTTTCCCGCTCACGTGTCCGCCGGACGGATCCTGTTTCACGAGTTCCCGGTTCAGCTCTGTGAAGTCCGCACGCTCTCGGCGGTTGCGCTGCCGTCTTGCCGCTCTTGTAATCTGGGAGTCGATGGCTTCCCGGGCCACGCCCGTCTCCTCCGCGACCCGCGAAGTGTAGACATAGCGTTCGGCCGGAGCCAGCGAGGCCAGAATGAAAGAGACCGCTTCGATGTAACGCACCTTTCCGTCATCGGTGGAGAGGTCGAACTTCATCCGCTGTTCATTGAGTCGATACTCTGTCTCGTTGGATGCGCCGTCCAGCATGGAACGGAACCGTTCCGCGCCGTAGGTCTTGATGATCTCATCGGGGTCTTTCCCGCCGTCCATCGTGAGGGAGCGGACGGTCAGATCCGTCTGTTCGAATTTCTGGAGGGCACGGTGGGTGGCCTCCCGTCCGGCGTCGTCGTTGTCATAGGACAGGACCACTTCCCGGCAGTACCGGGCGATGAGCCGGACCTGCTCATCGGTGAGGGCGGTGCCGAGGCCGGCGATGGCGTTCGTGAACCCTGCCTGATGGAGGGTGATGACGTCGAGGTAGCCTTCACAGAGGATGAGCTGATCGGAACCGGACCCCTTCGCGAAGTTCAGGGCGAACAGCGCGCTGCTCTTCTTGTAGACGAGGGTGTCCGAGGTGTTGACATATTTGGGTTTCGAGTCGTCGAGGACGCGTCCGCCGAAGGCGATGATGTTTCCCCGAAGGTCGATGATGGGCACCATGGCCCGGTTGCGGAAGTTGTCGTAGTAGAAGATCTTTCCGTCTTTCTCCGACCGGCGAAGCAGGTTCGCTTCATAGAGTTCCTGGTCGGAATAGTGGAGCCCGCGCATGTAGTAGTGGAGCGCGTGCCAGTCATCCGGTGCAAAGCCGAGGCCGAAGTGTTTGATGGTCTGCTGCGTGAGACCGCGTTCCTCGGTCCAGTATTTGAGACAGCCGGCGCCCTTCGGACTCATCAGTTCTTTGTAGAAGAACCGCGCCGCCTCCTTGTTGAGTTCCAGCATGCGTTTGCGCTTTTTGGAAAGGGTGTCGTCGTACTCTTCGTCGGGCATCTGCAGTCCTGCGCGGTCGGCGAGGAAGCGGACCGCATCGAGGTAGTCGAGGTTCTCGATGTCCCGGGTGAAGGTGATGATGTCTCCCCCTTTCCCGCAGCCGAAGCAGTAGAACGACTGGTTGTCGGGGTAGACCGTGAAGGACGGTGTTTTCTCGGAGTGGAAGGGACACAGGCCCTTGGAGAGACGGCCCGCGCGCTTAAGGTGGACATAGCCGGATATGAATTCTTCGATATCCAGCCTGTCCCGCAGCGTATTCAGGAACTCTTCGCGGATCCGTGGCATAGTGTGTGTCTCCTTTTAGCCCCAGGGACTCGGGATGAACAGTTTCTCGTAGACCCGGAGGGCGTAGCGGTCGCTCATGCCGGAGATGTAGTCGCAGGCGCCCCGTTCCGGGGATTCCTCTTCGGCGATCTGCCGGTAGTCGCCCGGCATCTCTTCGGGATGAGTCGCAAAGTAGTCGTAGAGGTTCTGCACGACGAGGACGGCTTTCCCCTCCTCGCCCTTGCAGACGGGGTTGGTGTAGACGTTGTCGAACATATAGGCGTTCAGTTCGTCGTAGGCCTCCTGGACGAGCGGGTCCATCCGGATGTCCCCTCCGGTCGTGTTCTCGAGCGTGGAGAGGACGAGCGTGTTGATGCGTTCGCTCTTGCTCTTCCCGAGGACTTCCCGGAAGTGGGTCGGCAGGTCCTCCTCGGTGAAGAGGCCCGCGCGGATGGCGTCGTCGATGTCGTGGTTCAGGTAGGCGACCCGGTCGGCGTGGCGGACGAGGCGGCCTTCAAGGGTGGCGGCCCAGTCGCCTTTCGTGTGGTTCAGGATGCCGTCCCGGACTTCCCAGGTGAGGTTCAGGCCGCGGCCGTTCCGCTCGATGCGGTCGACGACCCGCAGGCTCTGTTCATAGTGCTTGAACCCGTCCGGGAACACCGCGTCCAGCGCCCGCTCTCCGGCGTGGCCGAAGGGCGTGTGGCCGAGGTCGTGGCCGAGGGCGATGGCCTCGGTCAGGTCTTCATTGACCCGGAGCCCCCGGGCCAGGGTCCTCGCAATCTGCGTGACCTCGAGCGTATGTGTGAGGCGGGTCCGGTAGTGGTCTCCGTACGGAGACAAAAAGACCTGGGTCTTGTGCTGCAGACGCCGGAAAGCGTTGCAGTGGATGATCCGGTCCCGGTCTCTCTGATAGGCGGTCCGGACGTCATCGTCGGGGTCTTCGACGGCGCGGCCTCTCGTCTCCCGGCACTTCTGCGCGTACTCCGAGAGATAGCGGTCTTCCAGCTGCAGGGTCAGTTCCCGCGGACAGTCCATAGATTCGCCTCTTTCTGTCAGTTCTGTTTTTGCATCCGCAGGACGGAGCCCGGAGGGATCATCCGGTCGCAGCGGATCCTGATGGTGGCCATCGGGTTGGGAGCCACATCGACTTCCTCCCCCGCCTCGTTGCGCATCTCCGTCACGGTCAGTTCATAGGGCGGAGTGCCCGGAGACATGACTTCCAGTACATCGCCCTTGAAAAAGCGGTTTCGCTGGGTGACGGTGACGTATTCGCCGTCCGAGGACAGGACGTTCGCGATGACGTCCCAGTTGCGGATGTAGATGCCGTCGTAGTAGATGTGGGCATCTTCTTCCGGCGGACCGAAGTAGAACCCTGTGCAGTAGTCGCGGTAGCTGATCTTCCGGACTTCCTCGAGGATCCACGGTTCCGGCCGGTAGTCGGGTGTGGGGTTTTTCCGGTAGCCGTCGATGGCGGCACGGTAGGCGTTGGTGACCGCGCCCACGTAGAACGCGGACTTGGCGCGCCCCTCGATCTTGAAACTCGTGATGCCGGCGTCCACCAGTTCCGGGATGTGCTCGATGAGGCACATGTCCTGCGAGTTCAGGAAGTAGGTGCCGTGTTCCCCTTCGGTGATCTCAAAGTACTCGCCGGGGCGCTTCTCTTCCATCAGGTGGTACTGCCAGCGGCAGGGCTGGGCGCATTCGCCCCGGTTGCCGTCCCGCCCCGTCATGTAGTTCGACAGGAGGCAGCGGCCGGAGATGGACATGCACATGGCGCCGTGGACGAAGGCTTCGATCTCGAGGTCCTTCGGGGTCTTCGCCCGCACTTCGCGGATCTCTTCGAGGGAGCATTCCCGGGCCATGACGACCCGTTTCGCGCCCATCTCGTACAGAGTGTTCGCGGTCAGGTAGTTGACAACACCCGCCTGAGTCGACATGTGGATGTCGACCCCGGGGGCGTGTTTCTGAGCGAGTTTCATGACGCCCACGTCCGCGATGATGAACGCGTCGACGCCGGCGTCTTTGGCGGAAGCGAGGAAGGACGGCAGCGCGTCCAGCTCGTCATTGCGGGGCAGCGTGTTCACCGTCAGGTGGACGCGGACGCCCTTCGCGTGACAATCCCGGACCGCTTCGGCCAGGCCCTCTTCCGTGAAGTTGGAAGGAGCGGCCCGCATGCCGAATTCCTGTCCTCCGAGATATACGGCGTCCGCTCCGTAGAGCAGGGCCGCGTCCAGACGCTCCCGGTCCCCCGCAGGGGCCAGGAGCTCCGGGATTCTGATCTGTTTCAAAAAGCCGTCTCCTTACGCTTCTTCTTCCTCTTCCGTGCCGCCGGTGGTCAGAGCGTTATAGACGTTCTGGTTCTGTTCCGTCGCGGTGCGCGCGGCATAGAGGTTGCCCTCGTCGTCGTGGGCGAAGAAGTAGTAGTTCGTGCTGGCCGGCCAGAGGACCGCCTTGATGGCGTCGTCGCCCGGGCTGCAGATGGGACCGACCGGGAGGCCCTTACAGACGTAAGTGCTGTAGCGGTTCCGGTACAGGTTGTAGTCTCCGGCGCTGGTGACCGGCTTGATGTAGGTGTTGACGTAGTAGTTCGTGGCGTCAGACTGAAGGGAGGGGTACGAGGACGAGTTGAGTCGGTTGTAGAAGACCGAGGCGATGACCGCCATGTTGTCCGGGTTGCTGTCTTCCTTCTGGACGATGGAGGCGAGCGTGATGACGTCGTCCATCGACATGTTGAGCTCTCTGGCTCTCGACGCGTAGGAGTCGGACCACTTGTCGTGGAAGTTGCCGAGCAGCTTGGAGACGACGCTGGAGGCGTCCTCGCCGACGTAGAACTCGTACGTATCGGGGTACATGTAACCTTCCAGCAGGTGGTACCGCTGATCGCCGTTCGCGATGTCCTTGACGAAGTCGTAATTGTACGTGGCGACGTTGGTGGCCTTCAGGAAGTCGGACTTCGAGCAGACCTTGGACTCTTCCAGTTTCTCGGCGATCTGCTCGACCGTGAAGCCTTCGGGGAAGGTGATCTCGACCGTATCGCGCTTCTGCGTGGCCGTACAGGTGGAGAGCATCTTTTCGATGCCCATGTCCGGCGTCAGGGTGAACTCACCCTTCAGGTATTTCTCGTTATCGTTCCGGATGCCCGACGTGGTGGCGATGAACAGCTTGCACACGGTGCTGTGTTTGATGAGCCCCGCACGGTCGAACTTGCCGATGAGTTTGTTGGTGGTGTCCCCTTCTTCGACGACGATGACCTTTTCCTTGTCGCTGCGGGCGAAGCCGAGGATGTCGTTGATGCAGGACGTCCAGTGGATGGCGAGGAGAAGGGCGATGAGCACGATCAGGATCTTATATGCCGCTTCTCTGCGCTTCGGTTCGGACTGGACACTGCGGACGGTGGGGCCGATCTGGGAGAGCATATAGGAAGCCTTCTCCCCGGTCGACATGCCCTTCATGTTGTTACGACGGCGGTACGCGTTCTCGGCGGTACGGCGGCGCATGTCCTGGACGGAACGCTTCGTGTCGGAGATGTAGACGGCGCCCTTGTTGCCGATGTTGTCGAGGACGTTCTTCGCGGCAGAGGAGGTGTCGGCCTTTCTGGCGACGGGTTCCTGGGCCCGGTTCTGCGCCTGTGCCTCATAACCTTCCGGCGGCAGCGGCGTAAAGACCAGTTTGTCCGATGCCTTGCCGGCATCGGCCTGCGCGGTCCTGCTGCGTGCGGGAGCGGTATTCTGTTTTCCCCGTTTGGCCGCCGGCTTGTTCGTGCGGCCTGCCAGCGGGTTCTTCAACCCTCTGCCGGTCCGCGCGGGACGGGACTTTGCGGGTTCCTTCGCGCGTGAAGCGTTGGACGCGGAACGTCTGCGGGCAGCCGGACGCGACGCCGTCTGCCGTCTGGCAGCAGCGGGAGGTGTCCTGGGCTCCGGAGAGGTTCCCGGTTCCGCCTTCTGGAAGTAGACCTTTTCCAGATCTTCCAGACTGCGGCCCGTTCCCGAGTCGTAACGTTCATTTCTGTCGGACATTGGTTTCGTGCTCCTTAATCCAAAAATCTTTTGCCGATCAAAGCTGATATTGCATATTGGCGAGGACATTGTGTGCGGCCTCTCTGCCCACGAAGCGGGCGGCGATGGCCTCGCCGAAGAGAAGCGCCGCGCCGGCGCCCTTGCCGGTGATGACGTCTCCGTCTTCCGTCACACTGTCTGCCGTGTAAACGGCTCCCTGCAGTTCGGTCTCGAACCCGGGGAAGCAGGTCGCCTGCTTGCCGTTCAGATATCCGAGGTGGCCCAGTACAGAGGGGGCCGCGCAGATGGCTGCCGTCAAAAGACCGTTGTCCCGGCAGTACCGGAGAAAGTCTTTGACGAGGTCGGAGGCTTCGAGGTTCTTCGTCCCGGGCATGCCGCCGGGAAGGATGACGCCGTCGAGCTCCTGCCCTTTGACCGCCTCTTCGATGACGAGGTCCGCGGTCACCGGGACTCCGTGAGAGCCGGTGACGACCGGGCCGGTCACGCCGACGGTCTTCGTCTCCACGCCGGCGCGGCGCAGGACGTCGAGCGTGCCGAGCGCTTCGACTTCTTCGAAGCCCTCTGCCAGAAACAGATAGAGCATCTCGGTCCCTCCTTTACAGATCCTGCCCGGGAGCCGGGCCGATGTAAGCGTTCTTCATGGTGCGTTCCGCCTTGACCGCCCGTTTGGAAACGGCGAGGTCCATGCCGGCGCGCCCGGTGGACGTCCGTCCGCCCCGCAGGCTGTCGAAGGCCGGAAGGTTCAGGATGTACTGGTCAGCTTCGACTTCGGAGAGCTTCTGAAGAAGTCTGCCCGTTGCGTCAGCCGCGCACAGTTCCCGGACGGTGAGGACCGTGTCCCCGGCGTCGTCGGTCGACAGGTCATACAGCACATAGCCGTCTTTCAGAAGGAGGGTCTTCCCTCCCCGGCAGGCGTGTTCGAACACCAGGTACTGAAGGGTCTGCCGGTCGAACTCGACGTGGGAGCCGTCCTTCAGAGCGGCGAGCCGGATGGCCTGCATCTCGACGGGGACGAACCCGGCGGCGCCTTCGGCCGCGCCCTCTTCCGGAAATTCCATCTTCTCGACCATCGCGAGCAGCTGTTCCCGGTCGAGCTGGGTCGTCTTCTGGTAGAAGTTCGCCCGGAAGCCGAAGCGGGAGAAGTACTTGTAGAGGTCGTTGTCGGTGGGAACGAGCACAAGGAAATCGATGTCCCGTTCCTCACAGAGGGTCCGGCAGTAGCGGATGATCTGCCCCATATACCCTTTCCGGCGGTAGTCCGGATGGGTGGCGGCAGCAAAGAAATAATATGCAGAATAGCGTTCCTCGCCGATGCAGAGCGTCGTCTCCGCGAGGTAGGCGCCGGCGACGGCTTTGCCGTCTTCCCGGTAAACGACCGTGCGGTCGGTGTCGGCGATGAGCGTCTGGATGTTTCGGATGAAGGGAGCCGGGGCCCCGAAGGACAGGGTCCACAGTTCCGCCAGGGTTTCAAAGTCTGCCCGGGAAGCCAGCCCGGGACCGGAGAGGATGGTATCCACGTGCAGCCTCCGTTCCAGTTGAGGATTTTGTAAATGGCGCGGTCAGCGGGTGGCCTCGGCGTACACATCGGCGGCGATGGCGTCGATGGTGCGGGGCTCTTCCCCTTCCCAGCAGCGGACGACGGACCAGTTCCAGCGCTCCGCCGTATAGAGTGCCGCTTCCCGGCAGGCGTTCAGGAACTGCACGTTGCGTTCGTGCACGTCCTTCTTCGCCTCATCGCCTTCGTAGCGGCGGGACATCATTTTCTGCGAGACCTCGACGGGCATGTCGAGGAAGATGACCCGGTCGGGCCTCGGCAGTCCGAGCTTCCCGAATTCGTAATCGTCTGCCCAGGTGAGGAACGCGTCCCACTCTTCCCGCGGGAGCTTCGTCATCTGGTAGATGGGGTTCGAGGTGGTGTACCGGTCTGCCAGGATGAGCGAGCCGGCGTCGTAGTCTTTCTTCCAGTCGAGCAGAAAACTCGCGACCCGGTCCACCGCGTAGAAGCTCGAGGCGGCATAGGCGTTGACCGCCTGCGGGTCGTCTCCGAAGTCTCCGGCGAGGTACTGACGGACCAGAGTGGAGGACGGGGCGTCATAGTCGGGCAGCTTGATCTGCCGGACCGTTTCACCGGCCGCGAGAAGCGCTTCCCTCAGCCGTTCGGTCTGGGTGGATTTCCCGGAGCCGTCAAGGCCTTCGAGCACCAGCAGTCGTCCCATGGCCGTTCCCCTTTTCTCTTAAAGATAGACATACTTTTACAGATAAAAATATAGACTAAGGTATTATAGCAAACCCTACATAACAAAAACAAGACTTGACAAGCGAAAAAATAAAAAAAGACACCCGGGAAGGTGTCTCTTTTTTTCGGTTTTCGGCGAACGGGATCACGGCAAAACGAAGGGCAGAGCCTCGATGAGATCGGTCGCGAGGACGCTGCGAAGCGCCCGGTCGAGCGCACAGTATTCGGCCGCTTTCCCGTGGTAATATGCAGCTGCCGCGGCCGCCTCGAACGGAGCCGTCCCCTGCGCGAGGAAGGCGCCGACGATGCCGGAAAGGGCGTCGCCGCTGCCGCCTTTGGCCAGGCCTTCATTGCCCGTGGTATTCACGAAAATATCGTCCGTCTCGCAGGCCGCGATGACGGTGTCGGGACCCTTCAGAAGGACCGTGACGCCGTATGCATCGGCAAAGGTTTTGGCCGCGGAAACGCGGTCG
>JAZOTY010000133.1:0-4966 GCA_045657845.1 Acutalibacteraceae bacterium
GGCTAGTACAGTTGTTACGCAAAGCCTATGGATAACAATGGAGGTAACCACCATGAAAAAACAGCTCCCCTTCCTCATCGCTCTGACGATCCTCATCTCGGTCCTCATGACCACCTTTATGATGAACGGCTGCAACAAAAAGGATGCTGCGGAAACGGTCACGGAAGCCGTCTCTCAGCAGGTCGAAACCACGCCGTCCGCCGTCGAGAAGGATATGGCCATCTATACTGACGTCATCGCGAACCTTCCCGACGGTGCCGCATACGCGTTCGCTGACATGGCGGAAGACCAGGACGCTCTCCTCGTCGCGGAGCAGACCATCTCCTTCGAAGGCAAGCTGGAAGCTTCCAAAGCGAAGGTCTATGCGCAGGACAAAGACGGCAAGGTCAAAGAGATGGGCACCGTTGAGAGCACGACGACCTCCATGCCGCTCATGGCATTTGAACACGCCGTCTACTTCGGCAGCCACAGCACCATGAGCAAGGCCACCATCAACACGAAAGAGTCCAAGATGGAAGTCGAGACCGCGAAGACCAACAATGACGAGACCGATGTCGCCAACAAGGCCTACAACGTCCTCTTCGAGGAGTACGGCCGCGGCACCATCATCGAGTTCACCGAGGTCCAGAAATAAACCGCTTTTCCCTTTCTCATTCTCCTGATACATACAAACTGGAAAACCCCGTTCAGCACGAAGGTGCCGGACGGGGTTTTCTTGTGGTATACTGTGTTCATATTCTGCAGAAAGGAGGCGATGCACCCTTGGCAACTCTGGCCACCTGGCTTTACGCGCTGTCCGGCCACTACCTGTTACTGGTCCTGGTCTCGACCATCCTGTTCCCCGTCGCCATCCTGGCGCTCGGTCTCGTCATGGAGCTCTTCGCGCAGGCCATCACCACGGTCATTGCGTTTGTCACAGGCCCGCTCATCGCCTTCGGCATCCGGACCTATGCCACGTATATCGGCACGGTCATCCACGAACTGTCCCACGCCACGTTCGCGTTCTTCACCGGCGCGAAGGTCAACAAGATCACCCTCATCCCCCACGGCACCACGCTCGGCAGCGTCGAGTACACGCCCCGGGGCAACAGATTCTTCCAGGGGATCCAGCAGAGCCTCAGCGCCGTCGCGCCCACGCTCGTCGGCACCGCGCTCCTGTACCTGCTCTTCTCGCAGGTGCACCCGCTCCTGACCGAGGCCTGGCACTACGTGCTCTTCTATTACCTCGCGCTCAGCATCCTCTTCCACATGGACCTGAGCCTTCCGGACCTGCGCAACTTCTTCGCGGGCATCCTGCCCTTCCTCGGGCTCACGTTCCTGTGCATGCTTCTGTTTTTCGGTGTCCTCGGCACCGATACCGTCCGGGAGTTCGCGCTGAAACTCATGCAGCAGTACGGCGCGCCTGCCATTGATCTGACACCTGTCGCAGGTATTTTAACCTTTTTTAAGGAAACGGGTGTATGATGTGGTCGTAATCGGAGAACAGTACTCCGTTGCTGTACAAACCTTTTAATTATCGAAAGGAGAAAGAATATGGGATTCATTGCTACGATCATCGTTGGTGTGCTGGCCGGCTGGCTGGCAGAAAAGGTCATGAAAGTCGATATGCCGACCTGGCAGAACCTGCTGCTCGGCCTTTGCGGCTCGGCGCTCGGCTCCATCGTCCTCGGCGTTGTCGGCATGGATAAACCCGCCGGCATGATCTCCGGCATTGCAGTCGCGTTCGTATTCGCGTGCCTCATCGTCTGGGTCGTCAACAAGATCCGCTCCAGAAAGTAATCAACATAGAAAAACAGCCGTCCTCGCGAGAGGGCGGCTGTTCTTTTTTGGTTTGGCGATCTACTCCTTCGAAGCGGCGCGGGCGTCTGCCTTTGCCTTGCTCTCCTCCACCAGAGCGGGGTCCGGCGGAAGCAGGAGTTTCTGGGCAATGAAGAACACGATGGTCTGGATGATGCCGCACGGGATGAGCAGGATGAGCCGTGCCAGCGGATGGATCCACTCCCAGGGTGCCCGGATGATGTACGGATAGAGGATGCCCTGCAGCCAGGTCACGAAGACGATGGTGAGGACCATGATGACGAAGTACAGGACGAAGTGCCAGCGCGGCGCCGACGACTTGAACGTGTACTTCTTGTTCATGATGTAGACGAAGATGTTCGCGATGATGTTCGCGAGGAAGAACGGCAGCACATAGCCCCAGGTCACGGTGCCGTTGATGATGTACTTCGCCGCGTCCGCGGCGCCGGCCGCCGTGTCCGTGTCGAACAGGGTCGGCTCATTGTACAGGAAGTCGAGCCAGTTCGGCAGCGTGGTCGTGAACCGGTCGAAGAACACCGGGAAAATGTACTGGAGCACCGCCTGGATGATGCCGCCGAGGCCGCCGACCCCGACGAACTTGACGAGCTGCCACAGCGTCAGCAGCGGACCGGAAAGGCCGGCCAGCTTCTGACCAACGGTCAGTTTCTCTTCACTCATAAAGGACCTCCTTCTCGTTTCACTCTTCTCTTGCTTTATACAGCTTCTCCGCGGTACGGGCGGCCTTCCGGCCGAGGAGTTCGGTGTACTTCCCGGCGACCGCGCCGTTGATGACCGGCACGTTCTGTGTCTGTCTGGCGATCCACTTCCCAAGCTTCACATCGATCCGGGAACCGTCCACCTTCTCCAGCATGGCGGCGATCTCCTCGTCGTCAAGGACGAAGGCTTTCGCCACGTTCCGGAACATGGACTCCTGGATGGGTTCCAGGAACTCTTCGTTCTCCCGTTTTGTCGGGAGGACCGTGACGGTCACGGCACTGCGCTTCGCCGCTTTCACGAACTTGCCGGCGGCGTCGCGGCGCATCTTGTACGACATGTTCGTCATGACGTTCACGTTGATGGCCTGCGCGTCCGGGATGAGGTCGCTGGTCACGGCCGTCAGTTCGTCGATGCCGTACGGTTTGACGGAGTACTCGTCGTTGATGGTCAGCTCTTTCGCGACCACCGACACGACCGCTTTGACGTTCAGCTTCCGCTTTTTGCGGTAGCGTTTCATGACTTTGGCGTACATCGCCTCGTTGTCCTGAATGGCGGCTGTCGCAAACGACTTGGTGAAGACGACCACGATGGGCACGCCTTCCCACAGTTTGGAGATGCGGTAGAGGTAGTTGAGGGACTCCTTCGAGACCCGCTTCGACTGGGCGTCGATGCAGAACCAGATGACATGGATGAGCTTCGTCATGTCCTTACGGGTCAGCCCTTCCTCGGACCAGCCGGCCAGTTCCCGCTTCACCTTTTCCTGTTTGACGATACTGTACTCGAGGCCGGCCGTGTCGATGAGCCGGAACGGAAGGTCTTTCCGCTCGTAGAGCTTCATCTTCTTCGTGACGGCGTCGCCGTCTCCGACCTTTGCTTTCTCTTCGCCGAGCAGCGCGTTGATGAGCGTGCTCTTGCCGGCGCCGGACGCGCCGAGGACCAGCACGTTGACCTTCTGGTCGTCGATGACCGGCCGCTCCACGAATTCGAGGCTTCTCGCGGTCTGACGGTCGGCGACGAACTCACCGACCTTTCCGGCTTTGGACGCGATCCGGTCATAGTTTCTCTTAGCCATTGGCGTTCGTACTCCTGTCTCTGTATGATTCTTCCCTATTCTAACACAAGAAACAGCCGCCCTCAAATGAGGACGGCCGTTTTCGTGTGAGAGAGAATCTTACCACATCGGTTTTCTGCCGTTGCCGACGGTGTAGTCTTTCTTCGGGAGCTTCGCGAGCGTGACGAAGTAGTTGATACAGCCGATGATGGCGACGATACCGAATGCATAGTACCAGGGCTCACGGAAGCACGGAGCCAGGTTGTACCACATGTTGGTGACGGGCATGAACGTGTTGATGGTGCCGAGCAGCATGAAGATGCCGAGCAGCAGAGAATGACCGCGGCGGGAGCCGGCCTTCGAGGCGTTGAATGCCGGGAAGATGGCGGCGATGAAGTTCGTGGTCATGGTCAGGAAGAAGACGCAGGGGTCTCTCAGAGCGATGGTCAGCGTCAGGAACAGGAAAATACCAAAGGCATAGCCGATGAGGCCCCGTGCCCAGGCCTGACCCTCCGATACCGGTTTGCCGCCGGTATAGACGCCGAAGACTTCGTTGCGTTCCTCCGGGTTTTTGATGGTCGAGTAGAGCGTAAACAGCTCGATGCCGATGAAAACGATACAGCCGACCCACATGACCTTGAAGGCCCAGAAGTCGATGATGTTCCACCATTTGTTGAAGTAGATGACGAATGTTGCGTCATGGCCGATGTACCAGGCGTGCATGAAGAACCACCAGGGGTTCTTTTTCTCGGTGACGTGAAGGTAAACTACAGAGAAATACTGCAGGAAACCGACCATCCAGACGAGGATACACGCAATACTGACGGCTTTTGCGTTCGTTTGGCATGCGTAGACGATATCATCGATCGTATACATATGCTCCCTCCTTTTTTGTTTTCTCAATCACTCAAACTGCCTCTCACAACAGTTTCCCTACATGTATTATAATACACGTAAGGAAATTCGATGACAAGGGTATAAATCGCCAAAAAATATGCTATACTTTTGTAAGAAACTACAGGGAGGTGGTCCCTTGGCAAGACCCAGAAACGAAGAACTGTTCCGCACCATTCAGAAAGAGGCCTACCGCCAGCTCATCAGCTACGGGTACACGGACACCACGTACCAGTCGATCGCGACCGCGTGCGGCGTCACCCGGGCCGCAGTGCAGAACTACTACGCGAGCAAACCGGACCTTGCCCTCGCCTTCTTTGGCGATTTACTGGAAGTCATCTATGACGTCGTCCAGCAGAAGAAGATCCATGCCGAAAACGAGTTCGACACCATGTTCTGCATCGGGCAGTGTTTCTTTGCGTTCCTGATGCAGGACTCCGGCAGCCGGAAACTCCTGTTCGAGCTGACGAACAGCCGGGAGATCACCAGTGAAGTCCTGAATTTCGA
>JAZOTY010000134.1:0-5511 GCA_045657845.1 Acutalibacteraceae bacterium
ACTCTTTCGGGTTCATCGCCGAAGGGGTCGCGACCGAACAGGCGGTGGAACAGTTCAAGCATCGGGACAAACAGGGGAGACGGCTTGCCATGCTGGTCGTCACCCGGCACGGAGACCCCTCTGAAAAAGTCCTCGGCGTCCTGACGCCCTACGACGTCCTGGAATAAGCGCTCATGATCATCAACAGCGGGAACCGGACCGACATTCCGGCTTTTTACTCCGAATGGTTTTACAATCGGATCAAAGCGGGCGAAGTCCTGGTCCGGAACCCTTACAATCTCAATGCCGTCACCCGGTACCGGCTCGACCCGGAGGTCGTCGACCTTCTGGTGTTCGGGACGAAAAACCCGGCGCCCATGCTGCCGCGTCTCCACGAACTGGACGCGTTCCGGCAGCTCTGGCATGTGACGATCACCCCGTACGGCAAAGACATCGAACCGAACGTGCCGGACAAGCATGAAGTCCTGAAGTCTTTTCAGGCGCTTTCCCGTCTCGTGGGGAAAGACCATGTCGTCTGGCGCTATGACCCGGTGTTCCTCTCGGAACGCTACCCCCTGGAGTACCACCTCAGAGCCTTCGAGACGATGGCGGCGGAACTCGAAGGGTATACCGGGCAGGTCGTCATCAGTTTCATCGACCTGTTCCAGAAGACCAGAAAGAACTTCCCGGAAGTGCGGGAAGTCTTTGAGCCGGAACAGGAGGCCCTCAGCGAGGCCTTCGTATCCATCGCGCAGGACCATGGCATGAAAGTCGTGGCCTGTCTCGAAGACCCGGGGCTCGCGCGGTTCGGCGTCGACGTCTCCGGCTGTATGAGTCAGAAAAAGATCGAGGACGCGCTCGGCATCCGTCTGTCTGTTCCGGCCGGAAAGGGACAGACCCGGGAGGGCTGTGCCTGTCTCCTTGGCGGAGACATCGGCATGTACAACACCTGCTCGCACTTCTGCCGGTACTGTTACGCGAATTACGACCGCGCGACGGTGCTGCAGAACCGGGAACTCCATGATCCCGGCAGCCCGTTCCTCATCGGAGGCCCGCATCCGGCGGACCTCGTCAAAGACGCCGACCAGCAGAGCTGGCTCGACCTTCAGACGAGCCTGTTTTAGTACATCGCGACAAACGAAGAAAGGGGAACTCCTCTTGAGTGACTACGTGAGAAAAACCAAAGAAGACCGGCCGGTCGTCGCCATCTGCTACGACTTTGACAAGACCCTGTCTCCGGACGACATGCAGGCCCAGGGGTACATCCAGTCGGTCGGCTATGAGGTCGACAAGTTCTGGGAGAAGAGCGACGTGCTCTCGAAAGAGAACGAGATGGATTCGAACCTCGCCTACATGTACCTCATGATGGAAGAGGCGAAGGGGACCCTGGTCTTCAACCGGAAGGCACTCGAAGAATACGGCTCGAAAGTCAAGCTGTTCCCGGGCGCCGACACCTGGTTCGAACGGATCCGCCGGTACGGGGCAGAGCACGGTGTCATCGTCGAGCACTACATCATCTCGTCCGGGCTCAAAGAGATGATCGAGGGGACCGCGGTCGCGAAGGCCGGCGCCTTCGAACAGATCTACGCCAGTTCGTTCCTCTATGATGACCGGGGACTTGCCATCTGGCCCGCACAGGTGGTAAATTATACGAACAAGACCCAGTTCCTGTTCCGCATCTCGAAAGGCGTGCTCGACTGGAACGACCCCGGCGTCAACGACTATTTCCCGCAGGACGAGATCCGCGTTCCCTTCCGGAACATGATCTACATCGGCGACAGCGACACGGACATCCCGTGTATGAAGCTCGTCAACTCCTACGGCGGCTATTCCATCGGCGTCTACAACGCGGAGACGAACGACCGGGCAAAGGTCCACAAGATGATGCGGGACAACCGGATCAAATACTTCGCGTCCGCCGACTACCGCGACGGCTCGGAGATGGACCGGCTCGTCAAGAGCATCCTCGACCGGACGGCGGCCAACGAGAAACTGGAGTCGATCTACTATCGGAACCTGAAGGAGAGCCGTCAGAACGACGGCTGACCCTTTTCAAACCATTTGAGTGTTTTATATGGAGGCATACTATGAAAAACAAGCTGTTTGCCATTCTTCTGGCCCTGACGATGGTCCTGGCGCTCGCCGCCTGCCACAAAACGGAGACGGTGGAAGTCTCCACGACCGCGCCTGTCGTGACGGAAGAGGTCGAGACGACTGCGGCCGAAGAGACCACCGAAGCGGAGAAGACGTCCAAGACCGTTGACAAGACGGTCATCAAGAACGACGTGAACCTCGTCGGCACCTGGGACGACAAGATGAGCGAGAGGGCTACGATGGAGATCCGCGGCGGCAAGGGCAAGACCTACCAGATCCACGTCCACTGGAGCAGCACCGCGTTCGAGTCCGACAACTGGACCATGACCGGCACGTTCAACGACACGACCGGTGAGCTGACGTACAAGGACTGCAAGCGCGTCACCATCACGCTCAACGAAGAGGACGGCCCGGAAGAGGAAGAAGTGCATTACACGAACGGCACCGGCAAGTTCATCTACAAGAACGGCGAGCTCAACTGGCGCGCGGACAACGATCCGGACGTCAACGCCTGTGTCTTTGCGCGGTAAAATCACCTCTTGATAAATCGCCCAAACCTAGTACAATAGTCTTGATATTTTTAAAGCCACTTTCAGGAGGTCCTCACCATGCAGGAGTACAAACCCGTCAAAGAAGGAAAAGTCCGGGAGATCTATGACCTGGGCGATGCACTGGTCCTCGTCGCGACCGACCGCATCTCCGCATTTGACGTCATTCTCAAAAACGAAGTCACGAAGAAGGGTACGGTCCTGACCCAGATGTCCAAGTTCTGGTTCGACCTCACCAAAGACATCCTTCCGAACCATATGATCAGCGTCGACGTGAACGACATGCCGGAGTACTTCCGCCAGCCGCAGTTCGACGGCAACAGCATGCTCTGCAAAAAGCTGACCATGCTTCCCATCGAGGCCATCGTCCGCGGTTACATCACCGGCTCCGGCTGGAAGAGCTACTGCGAAAACGGCACTGTCTGCGGCATCGAACTGCCGGAGGGCCCCAAAGAGTCCGACAAGCTGCCGGAGGCCATCTACACGCCGTCTACCAAGGCGGAGATCGGTGACCACGACGAGAACATCTCCTACGAGCAGTCCATCGAAGTCCTCGAGAAGGAGTTCCCGGGCAAGGGCGAGGAGTACGCGAAGAAGCTTCGCGACTGCACGCTGGCGCTCTACAACAAGTGCGCCGACTATGCCCGCACCAAAGGCATCATCATCGCCGATACGAAGTTCGAATTCGGCCTCGATGAAGACGGCAACATCGTCGTCGCCGACGAGATGCTCACGCCGGACTCCAGCCGCTTCTGGCCGGTCGACGGTTACGAGCCGGGCCACGGTCAGCCGTCCTTCGACAAACAGTTCGTCCGCGACTACCTCAAAGCGCATCCCGACTGCAACTACGACCTCCCGCAGGACGTCATCGACAAGACCATCGACAAATACCTCGAGGCCTACAAGCTCCTCACCGGAGAAGACCTCGCGTAAATCGCCAACACAAAAAAGAAAGGCTGCATCGCTGTGATGCAGCCTTTTTGTTGTATGCGCAGTTACCGGTTCTTCTGAGCGGCGTTGATGCCGGCCATGAATTCTTCGGAATACTTTTCAGGGGTCTCTTTGACGTAAATGCCGGCGGCCACTTCCGCGGGGACCCAGACGTGCGGGTCGTCAGACTGGACATAGCCGGGCAGCGGTTTGCGGGTCCAGGGGTTCTTGCCTTCCTTCTTGAACGCTCTGTACAGCGTGATCATGTACACGATGTCGAAGAGCAGGCAGGAGCCGATGAGGAGCTTCATGTAGGGCATGGTCTCCATGAGGACGAATTTCTGCCACGGCACATGGTAGGCTTTGAGGAGCACCACCGCGCCCATGACGTCCGGGGCAAGCGTGCCGAGACACTTCGAGATGGCGATGACCATCGACTGACCGTCGGTGTTGCCGCGTCTCAGGAGCATCGGGATGTACAGGGAAGAGATGAAGATGTTCTGCTGGTAGGCAGCGTATGCGCCCTGATGGTCTTCGAGTTCGATGGAGATGAACCAGACGGCCTGGAAGCTGATGAAGAGGATGAGGGCGACATAGGGGATGAACATCTTTTTGCCGAATCCCGGAAGCGCGTGGTTGTACTCTTCACGGCCGTACTTGATCTTCAGGTACAGGATGACGCAGTCGAACAGGAACCAGACGGCGTCGACGCCTCTCTGGACCATGGTCTGGTCGGTGACGTGGAAGAACGAGCCCTCCGGGAAAAACGGATCGCCCATGAAGGCGAAGATGAATTCCCAGGACCAGTTGAGGCCGAGGACCATGAGCGGCATTCCGCAGGCTTTGTCCTTGAAACCTCTGTAGATGATGTCGATGTAAACGATGGTCCAGAAGATTCCGGACACCAGGGTGAGGATCGCGTAGATCGGTTCGTCAGGAACCAGGAGCCCCGCGATCGTTACTTTTTCTAACGTAGGCATATGTTTTCTCCTTTTTCACTAGTTCTCATTGGTCGATCATGTTATTCGTCATCGTCGTAATCGAAGACTTTTCCGTACATGAGTGTTATTGCGATGCCCGCGAGCGCGACCACGCTGAATAACAGTAACCAGAGAATTCCGCCGATCATTTTCGTCCCTCCTTTTTGCATTTTGCGATACATGTATATTGTACGCGTATAACAACATTTTCATTATAAATCTATCCTTTACATTTTTCAATGGGTTTAAAACAAAGATATACGGACAAGTGCCTTCAATGGTATAATCAGTCTGTAATCTATCCACAGGATCCGGAAACAGGAGGGAACACTATGATCCACACGGTTCGCAATTCCCCTTCCAAAGCAGTCGCAGCAGTTCTGCTGACGCTGTGCTTTTTCCTTGGCAGCCTGATCCCGGCTTTTGGCGCGAACGGGATCTCGAACGAGCAGATCGCCGCCGCTTCGAAGATCGCGCGGCAAATGGAGGATGAGGGCCTCGTCCTCCTCAAAAACGACGGGAACTTCCTGCCGCTCAGAAACAAGAAGGTGAATGTCTTCGGCATCGCCTCCTGCGACCTGCTCCTCAGCGGAGGCGGATCCGGTTCGGTCACGGCAGACGACTCTGTCAACTTCTACGAAGGCCTGAAACACGGCGGCATCCGGTACAACAAAGACCTCAAAAAGGTCTATGAAGACTGGAAGTCGAGCCACTCGGTGCCCGAGACCGGCAACGGCCTCATCGACATGCTTCTCGGCTATGTCCAGGGCGACGGGGTGGAGGAGCTGCCCATCGAGAACATCACCTCGGAGCAGATGGCTGCTGCCAGAGACTACTCTGACACCGCCCTGATCGTATTCGGCAGTGCCGGCACGGAACTCTCGGACCTCACCAGAGCGGACCTGCGCCTCAATGAGACCCAGCGCGCCATGATCGACGCGGTCACGTCGAATTTCCGCCATGTCATCGTCGTGTTCAAC
>JAZOTY010000135.1:0-13797 GCA_045657845.1 Acutalibacteraceae bacterium
GTGCGGTGGATCCTCAACGAGTTCGCACCCCGGAAATTTTCCAAACTCGACGCGAGCAACGAAGACCAGCGAAAGGCGTTCATCTCGGCACTTGTCCCGTTCCTGAAATTCGCGGGAGCACTCATTTACGGCGGGTATATCTTCCGGAAACAGGACTCGCCGATCGTCGTCGGCGGAGCTGCCGAGATGCCCCTCGACTTCCTCTTCGACTACCTGAGAGGGTTCAAGGGGACCGTTGGCGATCTGCGGCGTCACGGCGAGAAAGTCAAAGCGGCCACGAACGCGCTGCTCGACTACAGTTACGACCTCTCCCATATGACGAACCTCATGATGGGCGGCATGGCCGGAGGACTTCCCTGGATGGTCAAAAACCTCGTGAACGCGATCATCCTTCGCAACGATTTCAAGTTCACGACGTTCCCGTGGATCTTCAACCCGTGCCACATCCCGCCGTTCCTGAGCCCCAAACAGTTCGAAGAGTTCTACTGGCCGGGCTACAAGGCGGTCGCGGAACACATCCACGCCCACGGCGGTCACCTGCTGACCGTCCTCGAGGGCGAATGGGGCCGCGAGAAACTGGAGATCCTCCGGCAGCTGCCGGACAACTCCGTCACCTTCGTCGTCGAGCACGACGACCCGAAGATGGTCAAGGAGGTCCTCTCGAACAACTCCATCATGGCGGGCCTACCGCTGGAGCTGTTGAGGAACGGGACCCGGGAGGAGTGCATCGCCGCAGCAAAGGAAATGATCGACGAACTGGCCCCCGGCGGGCGGTTCATCTTCTGCACCGGTCACAAGGTGCTCCTGTCCGGCTCCGACGCGAAGCCCGAAAACATCCGCGCCGTCAACGAATTCGTCCACGGCTACGGACTTTACTACTAAAAGGAGGAGAACGATATGCGTGAACAGTTACCGGAATACACTTACACGAACAACGAGAAAACGTTCACCGAAGTCATGATCGGCTTCGTCCGGGGCATCCTCGAGACGGTCTTCCCGTTCTTCCGGATCAAACCGTTTTCCCTCCTGCTCGATAAACTATTCGCATCGAAATTCGCGGACTCCCTGCTCGGGTCTTTCGCGATGGTCCTTTTGATGTAACACCACACAAGGAGAAAAACAAGCAATGGATAAACAGCAAAAACAAGCGATGAAGGCCCTGAAGGCGGAGCGCATCAAACTGTTCCGCGACCAGGCGAACTTCATCCCGACCGAGCGCGTGCCCCACTTCTGCAACGCGGTCACATGGAAAGTGTTCGACGCTCACCGGTCCCTGCCGATCGCCCTGACCGATTTCAAGGTCATGGAAGATGTCGTCCGCCACTTCCTCGACAACTACCCCGTCGACGGACTGATGGACACCGGCATCCGGAACCAGTTCAGCGTCATGGAAGCCTTCGGCTCAGAAGGGTACTATTACTACACAGAGGATTCTGTCGGGATTCGGGACCACGCCCTCTGTACCATCGACACCCTCATGAATTACCTCGAGGATGAGGAGCGCTACACCTGGGAGACCGTCCTCCCCGCGAAGTTCGGCGACGAATGGAACGAGAAGACCCTCGACCAGTGGAAAGCGGCGTTCAAGGAATACCTCAAGTACACCTACTTCATCATCCACATGGGCAGCGTCACCGGCAAAGAGTACGGTGTCCCATCCCTCGCGCCGAACAACCCGGCGAAAGGCGCCATCCAGTTCGGCATCGAGGAACTGGAGTCGAACCTGCTCGGCATCAAGGAACTGTCGGTGTCCCTGCGCCGTCACAAGGACCTCATCAAGGAGTTCTGCGACAAGTGGGATGAGAAGCACATCGACCCGATGATCGCGAAAGCGCTGGAGAGCGACGGACCGCAGACCGAGAAGTACTGCTTCGACTCTTCCATGATCCTCCTCTCCCACAACATCCTGAACCCGAAGCAGTTCGACATGTTCCTGTGGCCGAGTCTCTCCCGGATGCTCGACGCCTACGCGGAGAAGAACATGAACGTCCGCATCTTCGCGGAGGGTTCCATCCTCCGCTACGCGGAGAAGTTCAACCGGTATCCGAAGGGCACCATCACGTTCCATCTCGAGCAGGACGACCCCTTCGAGTTCCGCGAGGCGGCGCCGAACTGTGCCATCATGGGCGGGCTGTCCACCGAGATGCTGAGCACTGCCACACCGGAGGAGTGCATCGCCCACACGAAGATGCTCTGCGACAAGCTGGGGCGCCAGGGCGGTTTCATCCTCTCGGAGGGCAAGATGCTGTCTTACAAGAATGACGCGAAGGCAGACAACCTGAAGGCGATCTGCGACTTCGTTTCGAACTACAAGCTGTAAAGGAGGCGCGACATGAACAAGTATTTATCTTACCCGGAAGGTTACGAGAAGCTGTGTCATGATCTGCTTCCCCTGCCGCTTCGTCCCTTCAGGAAAATGCTGATGCCTCTGTTCCTGAAGATCCTCAAGGACGGTTAAGAAACTTTGGATATGGATTGAGAGGAACTCTGTTATGATCATTATTGGCGAAAAAATCAACGGCGCCATCCCTTCCATCAAGGAGGCGATCGCGAACCGTGACGAAGCGCTCATCCGCGAGCGCATCCAGGTCCAGCTGCCGGCGAAGCCCGACTTCCTGGACTGTGCACCGGCCACCGAACCGGCCCTCGAGTACGATGCCATGAAATGGCTCATCGGCATCATGGAGGAGGAGACGGACACACCGCTCTGCCTCGACAGCCCGGACCCGCTGCTCCTGAAGCGTCTCCTCGAAGAGGGCGCCACGCAGAGACCCGGCTGCATCAACTCGGTCAACGAGGAGGGCACGAAGTGTGAGACCCTCTTCCCGCTCATCGCCGGAACGGACTGGAACGTCATCGGCCTCACCTGCGACCAGGACGGCATCCCGCTCGACCCCGAAAAGAAGATCGAGATCGCGAAGCGGATCATCGACAAAGCCGACAAGTTCGGAGTCGCGCTGTCGAACCTGCACATCGACCCCTGTGTCATGTCCCTGTCCACGGTCCCGAACAGTGTCGAGGACCTGTGCACCTGCATCCGAGCCATCCACGAGTACGCGCCCGAGGTCAAGACGACCGCGGCCATCTCGAACGTCTCCTACGGCATGCCCGCCCGGAAGTACGTGAACATGGCCTGCATGGCGAAGGCGCTCGACGCCGGCCTCGACTCCTGCATCATCGACCCCGCCAGCCCCTCCATGATGGGCATCCTGTACGCACACGCCGCTGTGTCCGGAGAGGACAAGGGCGGCCGGAAGTATAACCGCGCATTCCGCAAGAAGATCATCCGCTAAGGAGGAAGGATTATGGATAAACAGGCAATCATCGACGCAATGGCCGACCTCGAAGAAGACGAACTCTATGACTTCATGAACGAGATCATGGACAACGGCGGCGAAGGCGTCCAGGAGGCGCTCGAAGCCTGCCAGGAAGGCATGAAGATCGTCGGTGACCGTTTCGAAGAAGGAGAGTACTTCGTCGGCGACCTCATCTATGCCGGTGAGATCCTGACGGAAGCCACCAACATCATCAAACCCGCTCTGACCGGCGACGGCCAGGAGAAGTTCGGCAAGATGATCCTCTGCACGGTCAAGAACGACCTGCACGACATCGGCAAGAACATCGTCCGCGCCATGCTGGAGGCCGGCGGCTTTGAGGTCGTGGACCTCGGCATCGACGTCGACCCCCAGACCATCGTGGACACCGCGAAGAACGAGGGCATCAAGATCATCGCTCTCTCCGGCGTCCTGACCCTTGCGGTCGACTCCATGAAAGATACCATCGAGGCCTTCAAGGCGGCCGGCATGCGTGACGACGTCAAGATCATCGTCGGCGGCGCCCCCGTCACCGAGACCGTCTGTGCCAGCGTCGGCGCGGACGAATGGGCCCTCTCTCCGCAGAAGACCGTGTCTGTCTGCCAGGGCTGGGCTTCTTAAGGAGCTGTCATGAGCACCACCGTCAAACTGCACACCGACCATCAACGGAATCTGTTAGAGCTGCTTCGTGAAAACGGGGTAGCTCTCTCCGCGCCCTGCGGGGGCCTCGGCACCTGCGGGAAATGCGTCGTGCGTTTGAACGGTTCCGACGTGCTCGCGTGTCAGACCCTTGTCGCGGAAGACTGCACGGTCGAAGTCCCGGAGACGGAAGAGACCGTCGTCCTCACCCAGGGCATCTCCTTTGGCGATGTACCGGTCATCGACCCCGTCGCCCCCGGCGACCTGCTGGCAGTGGACATCGGCACGACGACCGTCGCCGCGTTCCTGCTCGACGGCGGGACGGGAGAGCAGCTGGCGACCGCCAGCCTGCTGAACCCGCAGACCTCATACGGAGCCGACGTCATCTCCCGCATCCAGGCGGCGTTAGATGGCTCGCTTTCGGAACTGCAGCGGCTCATCACGGACGGCGTCGACTCGCTCGTCGAGACGCTCTGTGAAAAGTCCGGGCGCTCCCCGGCGGACATCGGCGTCGTCTCGATCGTCGGCAACCCGGCGATGCAGCAGCTGTTCCTCGGCGCAGAGCCGAAGAACCTGGCGTCGGTCCCCTTCGACCCGGTGCTGATTGAAACAGAGCTGCTCCCGGCGGTCGACTATCTGCCGGCGTGTGAGAACGCAAAGCTGTTGGTGGTCCCGGACATCGCCGGATATGTCGGCGCCGACACCGTCGGCGCGGTCCTCGCAACGAAGCTCGACTCTGCGGACGACAACGTCCTCCTCGTCGACATCGGCACCAACGGTGAAATGGTGCTGCGGGCGAACGGTCGTATGGCCGCCTGCTCCACCGCCGCCGGACCCGCGCTCGAAGGCGCGAAGATCACCTTCGGCATGCGGGGAGCCCCCGGCGCCATCGACAAAGTGTGGCTGGAACACGGCGAAGTCCGCTTCCACGTCATCGGCGACACCGAGCCGACCGGCATTTGCGGAAGCGGCCTCATTGACGCAGTTGCAACGTTTTTGGACCTTGGCCTCATCAATAAACGCGGCCGGATCCAATCCACCGAAGAAACTAACGGACAACGTGTCCTATACTTGAATGACGACATCTACCTCACCCAGAACGACATCCACGAGGTCATGCTCGCGAAAGGCGCCATCGCGGCCGGAGTGGAGCTCCTCGCGGAGACGCTGGGCATCGAGGTCGCGGACATCGACCGCGTTCTGCTGGCCGGCGCCTTCGGCTCGTTCCTGAACGCGGAGAACGCCTGCCGCATCGGGCTCCTGCCCGCCGGCCTCGAAGGCAAAGCGACGGCCGTCGGCAACGCCGCCGGAGTCGGCGCCTGCCGGATGGCGCTGTCCCGCTCCGAGTTCGAACGCACGGACGATCTGTTGAAGCAGGTCGAGTTCGTCGAGCTCGCGAACCTGCCCGACTTCATGAATGTCTTCGCCCGCTGTATGGGTTTTTCCGAAAGCTATCTCTCTCTGGCGGAAGCGTGCGGCTTTGACCACGCTGCTCCCCTGGACGTCTCTACCCTGCAGGTCGAGACCTGGGTGCGGGACACCTGCGCCGAGGACAAGTGCCACGCGTATGACCACAACTGGACCTGTCCTCCGGCCTGCGGCACGCTCGACGAGTGTGAAGCGAAGATGCAGCAGTACAAGCACGGCATCCTGCTTCAGGTGACCGGGACGCAGGAGAAGCAGATCGACGTCAAATGCTATGCCGAAACGGAGCAGCGTCTCCGGGAGGCCCTTCTGGCGCTGGCGGAGCGCATCCGGAAAGACCATCCGGACTGTCTCGTCCTCGGCGCCGGCGGCTGCCGCGTCTGCCCGCAGTGTGCCTACCCCGAGCCCTGCCGGTTCCCGGACAAGGCCATGTCCTCCATGGAGGCCTACGGGCTCTTCGTCACCCGCGTCTGCAAAGACAACGGTCTCGCCTATCACTACGGTCCGAAGACCATCACGTACACGGCCTGTGTGCTGTACTGAGTACTATGTTCTGAAACTAAAAGAAAAGAGCGAAGCCTCTGCGGCTCCGCTCTTTTTATTCTGTATGGAGTTTTGACCGGTCCGGTTCAGTCGACCGGCGGGAAGCAGTCGCGGAACGTCTCCACGAACTCTCTGTAATACCCAAAGGAATAGCTCTCTTTGAGTTCCGTGTCCAGAGACGCGAGATCGACGGCGGTCGACAGCCGGCTCAGGAGCATGTTGATCCACTTCTGTGCCAGTTCGGTCGTCATCGGGTTCTCAGCGGTGAGTCCGGCGTCCTCGTAGTCCTCCACGATGACTTCGCCGAGACACTTGTACCACATGTCGAGCCCTTCGCGCTCGAAGTCGACCTTTTCGTTGACCATCTCGTTGAACAGCGTTTTCACTTTGGCTTTGGCCTCTTCCCCTTTGACCGGGTCCAGTGCCAGAATGTCGGCCAGTGTATCGCCATAGGCCTTTTCGACCAGAGCGTCCAGGATGTCGACCTTGCTGTCACCGAGGTCGTCGAGACCGAACCGGAAACAGTCGTTCATCACGGCATTCAACGCGTTTTTCTGTTTTTCATTCATTTGTTTTGCCTCCTTTTCGATTCCTGCAATTCCAGTTCAAGGATACTATGCGTCAGATGCACTGTCAATCTAAGTGAAAGAAAGACAAGCGATAGACGAACCGGCCTCAAAGCGGGTATAATAGGATCGTATATAAAACCGTAAAGGAGAAAACGATATGGCAATCACGAGAACCAGAAGCAGTTTCCCGTCCACCGTGGGACAGGGCATCGACGTGTCCTACATGGTATGGAAAGACGACGCGAAGAAACCCATCGGTGTCATCCAGGTGACCCACGGCTGGGGCGAGTACGGCGAGCGCTACGACGAGCTTTGCACGTTCCTCGCGGAGAACGGCTACGTCGTCGCCGCGCAGGACCACCTGGGCCACGGACGGACTTCGGGCTACAAACGGCTCGGCCTCTACCCGAAGGGCGCGGACAAATACATGATCGAAGACATGCACAAGCTCTATGAGATCATGCACAAACAGTACAAACGCCTCCCCTACATGCTCTACGGCCACAGCCTCGGGTCCATGATGGTTCGCTGCTACCTGCAGAAGTGGGGCGATGAACTGGACTCCGCCGTCATCTGCGGCACCGGGCATTTCCCGTTCATGGGATGTTTCTTCGTCATCAACCCGATCCTGCGGACCGCCGCCTCCCTGCTGAGCCCCTCCTTTGAGAAAGAGGGCAAAAAGCTCGACAAGAAGAATGCGGAGAAGACCGACGAGTTCGGCACCCGCGAGCCGACGGCCGCCGAAGGCCTCATCAACAGCTGGCTGTCCTACGACAAGCAGAACATCAAGAATTACATCAACGACCCGTACATCGGTGTATCGCCCAGCGCGACCATCTTTTACATGGCACCCATCCTCGCAACTGCCGGGAAAGCCGGCTGGGTCCGCCGCATCCCGAAAGACCTGCCGATGTTCGTCATCTCCGGAGACCGGGACATCGTCGGTGTATTCAACGGCTATGGGCCGAAACTCGCCACGAAAAAGCTCGAGGCGAAAAAGCGCAATGTCACCCTGAAGATCTACGAACACGCCAAGCACGAGATCCACAACGAAGGCGCCATCAAAGACGAAGTCTTCGCAGATCTCCTCGACTTCTTCAACCGCAACAATCCGAAGTGCAAATGAGCTGCATCTCAGAAGGAATGTGAATGTGATGACTGAATACGTGAATGTGGAACGGTACACCAAGACCTTCCAGAAAGCCATCCAGTGCAAGACGGTCTCCCACCTCGACGAGTCGCAAACGGATTGGGCCGAGTTCGAAAAACTCCATCAGGTCTTTGAAGAGGCCTATCCGCTGCTGCACAAGACCTGCAAAAAGGAAGTCGTCGGGAAAGCGGGACTGATCTACACCTGGGAAGGAACTGACCCGAGCCTCGACCCCATCGCCATCATCGGTCACCAGGACGTGGTCCCGGTGCCGGAGGAGACGCTGAACGACTGGACTTACCCGCCCTTTGACGGCGTCATCGCGGACGGCTGTCTCTGGGGCCGCGGCGCCATCGACATGAAAGACCATGTGGTCGCCGCCCTCGAGAGCGTCGAAACACTGTTGGAAGAAGGTTATGTGCCGAAGCGGTCCGTCATGCTCATCTTCGGGTATAACGAAGAACTCGTCGACACCAAAGACGCCGCGGCGGCACTGCTTGCCAAAACGCTCCACGAGCGCGGCATCCGACTGGAAAGCGTCGTCGACGAAGGCGGCGGCGTCCCGAGACTTCGCATCCCGGGCGTCATGCGCAAGGACATCGGCGTCGTCGGCATTGCTGAGAAAGGGTATGCCGACTACCGCCTGACGGTCGAAGCGAAGGGTGGTCATTCCGCGACGCCTCCGAAGCATACCGCGGTCGGCATCCTGGCCAAAGCCGTGACCAATATCGAGAAGCATCCGTACAAAGCGGAGCTGACTCCCGAGTTCAAGAATATCCTGTACCTTCTGCTCGACAATCTGGACTTCCCGCTCATCGTCCTAGGCAAACTGCTGAAGCCTCTCCTGCCGGTGCTCCGTCCGGCCCTGGCCTCCATCCCGGAAGTGGCCTCGCTCATGCAGACCACCACGTCGGTCACCATGGCCTCCGGCAGCCCCCAGGCGAACGTCCTGCCTCAGGTGGCCACCGCCACCGTCAACTCCCGCATCATGCCCGGGAAGACCATGGACGAAGTGGAGCGCCACCTGAAGAAAGTCATCGGCGATAAACGCGTCAGGATCGAACGGCTCGGAGGCAACGACCCCTCCTCCATCTCCCCGATCGACACGGAATCGTTCCGCGCCATCGACGAGATCAACCGGGAACTCTATGACAAAGCGATCACCGCGCCCTATGTTATCATGGGCGCTACCGACGCCCGCCATTACCACCTTGTCTGCGACAACGTGTATCGCCATTCGAGCTTCAATGTCCCGGTCAACATCTTCATGCTGTTCCACCAGACGGACGAGCGCATCCCGCTCGAAAGCTTTGAAAAAGGCGTCGCCTTCTTCAAGATGTACATCAAGAGAATGACCTGACCGTCATCCCCAAAAAGAACGTCCCGCGTCAGCCGACGCGGGACTTCGTATATATGCACAAATCACAGCCCGGATCTTTGGTGATTCCACCAAAACAAATCGCCCCTCCCTGTTTCTCCGCGAAGCCCCGGCTTCGATATAATGCTAACCAGTCAATTATTATCATAAAGGAGAAAAGAATATGGCTGTAGAAAAGATCGAATACCGGTTCCCGTCCGCGTCCAGGACACCGACCACGGTCCACTGGTTTAAGTGGGTCGATGACAGTGTCCCGGCCAGAGCGGTGCTCCAGATGGAGCACGGCGTCCTGGAAAACGTCGCCTATTATGACGACCTGGCAACGTCCCTTGCTTCCAGAGGCTATGTCGTGGTCGCGGACGACCATCTCGGGCACGGAAAGACGTCCGAAGAACACGGGCTCTATATCACCCCTGACGATGCCCAGGATGCCATGATCCAGGATATGCGCACGCTGTATGAGCGCGTCAAAGCGGAGTATCCGGACCTGCCCTACTTCCTGCACGGGCACAGCATGGGCTCCTACATGGTGCGGAGATATGCCGTCGACTACCCCGTAGACAGAGAGCTGGCCGGCATCCTGCTGATGGGCTCCTGCTGGGTCCCGCAGATCGGCACGATCCTGCAGCCGTTTCTGAAACTGTTCCGGAAGTTCGGCAGCGGGAAAGGGTCGCCCGCCGTCCACCTGACCCGTCTTCCCAAACCCCTCACCGACCTTCTTTCGGGCAACAAATACACAAAGAACATCATCTACTTCGTGCTCGACCCCTACTGGTTCCCGATGATGACCCCGGAGCTTTCCGGCACCTCCTACTGTCTCGTCACGAACGGTGCCGCCCCCGGATGGATGAAGCGATATCCCAGGACCGTTCCGACCCTCATCCTCTCGGGGAAACTCGACTACTTCGGACTGTTCGGTTACGGGTTCAACCGCCTCGAACGCGAACTGAAAGAGACCGGGCACCCGGTCGACAAAGAGACATTCCACTGGTTCCACAACATCCACTGCATGGCGCATACCTTAAAGCCGCTGGCAGAGGCGATGGACCGATGGATGCAGATACAGATCTCCTGAAAAGAAGGACCGTGCCACCGCAGTGGCACGGTCTTTCTTTTACAGTTTTCCGATCAGTGTACCAAGTGAGAATCTCCGCTCGCCGAGGAAGTCCGACCTGCCGATCTCCTTCGCCGAATACTGTTCGAGTTTCAGCGCGAGGTTCAGGAAGGTCTGGGTCTGTTCCGTCATCAGGTCCAGGTCGAATTTCTCGATCTCCTGAGACGGATTTTTGGCACAGAGGTACTCCGGCGCGGTGCAGAGCGCGATGTCCGGGATACCGTTGAGGAAGAAGTTCTCCCCCTCCCCGAAATGGAGGATGGGGTGTCCCTTGCAGGTGATGGTCCGCACCCGTGTCCGGTTTTCTTTCACTTCGTCGATATAGAGTTGGTCGACGAACCGGTTGCCGGTATAGACCAGTTCCGGCTGGATCTTGCCCGTCGGCAGGTATTCGCCGCCCCCGTCGATCCACTCCATGCAGCCGAGGTGCTCGAGGGTCAGGCAGGCGACAGCGCGCATGTGTCCGCCCTTCCCGTTCCACAGCTGGCGGTGCATACTGAGCCAGCGGGAGGACGCCTGGAACGCGGTCCCGAGCGGATCCATGAATTCCGGCAGCCGGAAATGGCCGGTCGCGAACAGGAAGATGTATGTGCGGTCAAGGTCCTTGTCCTTCATCGCCTCCAGCATCTGCAGCATGGCGGGAGCACCGTTTTCCTCGACACAGTTCGGTCCGTCTGTATGGGTGTTGACGACGACGCATTCCCGGTCGCTCCTGCCCCGGAGCATACAGTAGACCGTCTCGGTATAGGCATTCTCCTCGACATCTGCCGTCAGGGTCAGGTGTGCGCGTTTGTGTTCTTTCGCGGCGGCGATGAGCGTCTTGCCGTTCGTCTCGTTGACCCAGAGGATCGGCAGGCCCTGATAGCCCAGGATGAAGGGCAGGTACTGTCCCTGGATCATCTCATCCGGAAGGTTCTTCCAGACGAGGACCGCGCCGCGCGCTCCGGCCAGTTTGCTGAGCATCCCGTTGAAGAAGCGGACAAAGGATGTGACGACCGTGCCGGTGTATCGCGTCGGGAGCTTCTCGGTCTCCGGCCAGGCAGATTTCTTCTGGAAAGCGAGCCAGCCTGGAATGAAGTCCACATTCTTCACTTCGATGACCGCGATCTTTCCCCGGGCCTTCGGGTAATCGAGGGGCGTCTTCACATAGACCAGCTCCTCCACGATCCCCTCTTCCGGCGTCTCACCGGAGTAGGGGTGCTCCGACGAGACAGGGATCTCCACGGCGCCCGCCTCCGTCAGGACTTCCAGCGAAGAGCCGGTCGCCTCCCAGCGGCGGAAAAAGAAGGGGTCCACATAGTAGGGGATGTCCATTTCCGTCAGGCGCGATTTGATGTACTCAATGAAAGCCATCTGGTCCCGCGTCCCCGTCATGCGGTTGCGGAAGGAGAGCATTTTGTCAAAGTCGGTCTTGAGAGCGGTTTTTGAGATCGTCGGGTTCATGAAAGTTTCCTCTTTTCTAAAACAGATTAGGTTTTTTGCCTTCCTATTTTAAGAGAAACGATGATCCTTTTCCGAACACCGGAGCGGTGTTTGTTTTGGTAAAGAGAAACCGGACTGAGCAATGCTCAGTCCGGTCTTATCTATTCAGAACCGAATCACCGTGCCACCAGTTCGTTCCCATCGTAGTCGATCGTGATGACCGTGCCGGGCGTCGGGTCCTCGGAGATGATCTTGCGGGCGACCAGGGTCTCGATGTTCGACTGGATGAAGCGCTTCAGCGGGCGGGCGCCGTACTGCGGGTCGAAGGCCGTGTCGATCATGTAGTCCTTGGCGGCGTCGGTCAGCGTCAGGTCGAGCTGGCGGGCCTCCATCCGTTTGCGAAGGTCTTTGACCAGCAGGTCGACGATACCGTAGATGTTCTCCTTGGTCAGCGGCTTGTAGTAGATGATCTCGTCGAGGCGGTTCAGGAACTCGGGGCGGAAGGACCGCTTCAGGAGCTGGTCGACCATGCCGCGGGCATCTTCGGAGATCTCACCGTGGTCGGTGATGCCTTCGAGGATGATGTCCGAGCCGAGGTTCGAGGTCAGGATGAGGATGGTGTTCTTGAAGTCCACCGTTCTGCCCTGGGAGTCCGTGATGCGTCCGTCGTCGAGGACCTGGAGCAGGACGTTGAAGACGTCCGGATGGGCCTTCTCGACTTCGTCGAAGAGGACGACCGCGTAGGGCTTGCGGCGAACGGCTTCGGTCAGCTGACCGCCTTCGTCGTAGCCGACGTATCCGGGAGGTGCTCCGATGAGACGGGAGACGCTGAACTTCTCCATGTACTCGGACATGTCGATGCGGACCATGGCCTTTTCGTCGTCGAACAGCGCTTCGGCCAGTGCCTTCGCGAGTTCGGTCTTGCCGACACCGGTCGGACCGAGGAACAGGAAGGAACCTATGGGGCGGTTCGGGTCCTGGATACCCGCGCGGGAACGGAGGATGGCGTCGGCCACCTTCTGGACAGCTTCGTCCTGGCCGATGACTCTCTTGTGCAGGATGTCGTCGAGGTGCAGAAGTTTGTTCCGCTCGGACTCGACGAGCTTGGAGACCGGGATGCCGGTCCAGCGGGAGACGATCTTCGCGATCTCCTCTTCGGTCACGCGGTCGCGGAGCAGTTTGTTCGCGCTGGACTCCGCTTCTTCCGCGGCCTTCTCGCAGGCCTCCTTCTCCTCCATGAGCTGCGGCAGGCGGCCGTATTTGAGTTCGGCGGCCTTGTTGAGGTCATAGGAGTTCTCCGCCTGTTCGATCTGCGCTTTGACTTCTTCGATCTCTTCGCGGATCTTCTGGACTTTGCCGATGGAGTCCCGCTCGTTCTCCCAGCGGGTGCTCATCTCGTTGAACTTGTCGCGGAGTTCCGCGAGTTCTTTCTGGATCTCCTCGAGGTGCGCCTTCGAGAGGTTGTCCTCCTCGTTCTTCAGCGCGGCCTCTTCGATCTCGAGCTGCATGATGTCGTGGCGGACATCGTCCATCTCGGTCGGCATGGAGTTCATCTCGGTCTTGATGAGGGCGCAGGCTTCATCGACGAGGTCGATGGCCTTGTCCGGCAGGAACCGGTCCGAGATGTACCGGTTGGACAGAGTTGCTGCGGCGATGAGCGCACCGTCCTGGATCTTGACGCCGTGGTACACTTCGTACCGCTGTTTCAGACCGCGCAGGATGGCGATGGTGTCCTCGACGGTCGGTTCGTCGACCATGACGGGCTGGAACCGACGCTCGAGGGCCGCGTCCTTCTCGATGTACTGGCGATACTCGTTCAGAGTGGTGGCACCGATGCAGTGCAGTTCGCCTCTCGCCAGCATGGGTTTGAGCAGGTTGCCCGCGTCCATCGCGCCTTCCGACTTGCCGGCGCCGACGATGGTGTGGAGCCCATCGATGAAGAGGATGATCTCGCCGTCCGACTTCTTGACTTCGTTCAGAACGGCTTTCAGACGCTCTTCGAATTCGCCGCGGAACTTGGCGCCCGCGATCAGCGAGCCCATATCCAGTGAGAACAGGGTCTTGTCTTTGAGGTTGTCCGGTACATCGCCCTTGATGATCCGCTGTGCAAGTCCCTCGGCGATGGCGGTTTTACCGACACCGGGCTCACCGATCAGAACGGGGTTGTTTTTGCGTTTGCGCGAGAGGATGCGGATGACGTTGCGGATCTCGCTGTCGCGTCCGATGACAGGGTCGAGCTTCTG
>JAZOTY010000136.1:0-42243 GCA_045657845.1 Acutalibacteraceae bacterium
GGCGTAGGAGACCGGGACGCCGAATTCCGGGTAGATCGTCGGCCAGACAGAGCCGAGGACCGAGTCCGGAAGGCCCAGACTGATGAATGCCAGATAGATGATCGGCAGCAGGAAACTGAGCATGGGTGGCCTCCTTTCGATAGAATACTGGATTGATTATAACATAGAATAGCTCGAGAGACGGGACTTGACGCAATTTTGCTTTGCAAAATTGCTTCGAGTTGCTGCCGCAACTCCCGTCGCTAAAAGCAAGTGCTTCGCACTTGGGTGCGAGAGACGGGACTTGATGCGTCTTGCTTCGCAAGCCGCACCGAGTTGCTGCCGCAACTCCCGTCGCTAAAAACAGCCCACCGGGCTGTTTTCTTAACGCTCCGGCCTTCGGTTCAAGTCCCGCTCGAGCAAAATGAAAAAACCAGACTCATACGAGTCTGGTTTTTTCATGGTGCGAGAGACGGGACTTGAACCCGTACGAATCACTCCACACGCCCCTCAAACGTGCGCGTCTGCCAATTCCGCCACTCTCGCGTGTTTTGTTCGCCGTATACGGCTCACGCAACATTGACTATTATAGTGATAACCCCGGTTTTTGTCAACCAAAAATCGGGGTTTTTTTCACTTTTTAACCGTAGTATTTTTCCCGGTGCTTCCGGCGGGCAAAGTGGAAGATCGCATACCCCGCAACCACCGTTACAAAGCCGATGAGACCGATGTAGACCGACCGGTTCGAACTGCCGTCGACCTTGAGGTCGGACCAGTAATTGCTCATGAGCGTCTGGGTCTCGGGAGGCAGATTGTGGAAGTACTGATAGTTCTCGAACAGCGACTCGTCCGGGTACAGCGTCTCATCGCCCTTGTACTCGTAAGCGTCCATTTTAAGGACTTCCGTGTTCGGGGTCGCATAGGCGATGTACTCCGCGTTCGCGAGCGCCACTTCCGGCTCTTCCATAAAGTTGATGTACAGTTCCGCGGCGCCCTTGTTCTGAGCGGTCGACGGGATGCACATGGCGTCAACGAAGATGTTGGCGCCCTCTTTCGGGAACGCGACCGCCAGGTCGTCGTTGTTCTCCGCCATGGTGAAATAATCGCCCACGTAATACGGCGCCATGGCTGCGGCGCCGGCCTCCATGATGTTGAAGACCTCATCCATGACATAGGCGCGGACGATGGGCTTCTGCTCGAGCAGTTTGTCGTAGGCCTCCGCCCACTGCGCCGGGTCCGGGTCGTTGTAGTCCTGCCCGAGGAGAGACTGCGCGATGGCGAACGCGTCCCGCGGGTTGTTGAACATGAGGACCTGTCCCTCATACTTCTTGTCCCAGAGGATCGACCAGCTGTCAGGCGTCTCCTTCACCAGTTTCTTGTTGTAGATGAGCGCCACATAGCCGACGTTGTAAGCGACCGTGTACTCATCCTTCGGGTCATAGTAGAGGCCCTTGTACTTCTTGTCGATGTACTTGAAATTCGGGATGTTCGAATAGTCGAGTTTCAGGAGCAGCCCCTCATCGATGAGCCGCTCGATCATGTAATCCGACGGCACGACGAGGTCGTAGTTGGCGCCGCCGCTCTTGAGCTTCGCGTACATGTCCTCGTTCGAGTCGAAGTTCGTGTAGTTGACCTTGATGCCGGTCAGCTCCTCGAATTTCCGGTTGACGTCGAGGGAGCCTTCTCCCCCGTCCGAGATGTATTCGCCCCAGTTGTAGACGTTCAGGGTCGTGCCCCGGTACGGGTTGTTGCGGTAGATCGACTCGTTCTCGATGTTGGCCGTCCCCGGTGTGCTGCTCGGGATGGCGAACGCGCACAGACACGAGCTCAGCACCATGACGAGAGCCAGGAGCCCCGTGGCGATGTACTTCTTCATTTCGCCACCTTCTCTCTCTTCTGCAGACTGCCGTTCTCCGCGCGGCTCTGGATGATGTTCAGAGCGATGAGGAGGATGAGCATGACGAGGAAGATGATGGTGGACAGAGCGTACATGTCAGGGGTCACGCGTTTCTTCGTCATCGAATAGATGCGGATCGGGAGCGTCTGGAACTCCGGACCGCTGACGAAGTACGAGATGACGAAGTCATCGAGCGACAGCGTGAAGGCCATGATGGCACCGGCGATGACGCCGGGGCGGATCTGCGGCAGGGTCACCTTGAAGAAGGCCTGGACCGGCGTACAGCCGAGGTCCTGGGCGGCTTCGGTCAGGTACCCGTCCATCGCCCGAAAACGCGGGAGGATGTTCAGGATGACATACGGCAGCTGGAACGTGATGTGAGCGATGAGCATGGTGCCAAAGCCCAGCACGCCCTGCCGGTGCATGAGCGTGCCCGCGAAGACGAACAGGAGCATCATGGAGATACCCGTGACGATGTCCGGATTCATCATGGGGATGTTGTTCGTGGTCAGAAGCGACCTCTTGTAATAGCGGCTGCGGGTGTAGTTGATGCCCACCGCGGAGACCAGACCGAAGAGGGTCGAGACGACCGCGGAGATGACGGCAAGGACCACCGTGTTGCGGAACGCCGCGATGGTGGCGCCGTCCTTGAAGAGCTCGGCATACCACTTGAACGAGAAGCCCGCCATGACGCTCGTGCTGTTGGAGGAGTTGAAGGAGAAGACCATCAGCACCACCATGGGCGTGTAGAGCAGGATCATGAACAGAGCGAGATAGACGCGTTCGAGGACTGTGGTTTTCTTCTTCATACGACCATCCCCTCCTCCGCGTCGCCAAAGCGGTTCATGACCGCGAGGCACACCAGGATGAAGATCATCAGGAGCAGCGAGATGGACGCGCCGAGATGATAATTGTAGGCGGTCTGGAACTGCATTTCGATGACGTCACCGATGAGGGTGTATCGCCCGCCGCCAAGCTTCTGGGAAATATAGAAGGTACTGACGGAGGGCACGAAGACCATCGTGACCCCGGAGATGATGCCGGGTTTGGTCAGGGGGATCATGACGTCCTTGAAGATCCGGAAACTGTTGGCGCCAAGGTCTCTCCCCGCTTCGATGTACTTGTAGTCGAGCTTGGTCATGGTCGTGTACAGCGGCAGGACCATGAAGGGCACGTAGTTGTAGACCATGCCGAAGATGACGGCGCCGCTCGTGTTGATGAGATGGAGCGGCGAAAGGCCGATGCTCTGCAGCGCGTGGTTGATGATGCCGGTGTCCTCGAAGAGGACCATGATGGCGTAGGTGCGGAGGATGAAGTTCATCCACATGGGGATCATGATCAGCATGACGAGGACCGTCTGTGTACTGGCTTTGGTCTTCGAGAAGATGTACGCCAGCGGATAGGCCGTCACGAGGCAAAGAACAGTCGCCACCAGTCCGAACCAGATGGAACGGAAGATGGTGTCCGTATACAGCGTGAGCTGGGTGATGTTTTCAAAGCTGAAATGCCCGGCGGCGTCGGTCAACGCGTAGTATGCAACGATGGCGAGCGGAGCGATGATGAACACCGCCATCCACAGAGCGTAGGGCGCCGTGATGGTGTTGTAAGTGCGGTTATTCATCTTCCTCGACCTCCGTGATGTCATCGAGGTCGGTGATGTCGAGCTCCGCGTTGGAGATGTAGTCCATCTCGTCGGAGAAACTCGAGTAATCGCCGAACTCGCCGGAGTACTTGGATTTCTTCATGATGTGGATCTCGTCCGGTTTGATGAGGATGCCGATGGTGGCTCCTTCCGGAGAGAAGTCCGTTGTCTGGATCATCCACTTGAAGTCGTTGATGTCGACGATGATCTCGTAGTGGAGGCCTTTGAACGTGACCGACGTGATGACACCGGTCAGCATGCCGTCTTCCGGCGCGCAGATGTCCACGTCTTCCGGACGGATGACGACGTCGACAGGCTCGTTCAGGGCAAAGCCCTTGTCCACGCAGTCGAAGTCATGGCCGGAGAAGCGGACACGACAGTCTGAAAGCATGATGCCGTCGAGGATGTTGGACTCGCCGATGAAGTCGGCGACGAAGGCGTTGGCCGGTTCATTGTAAATGTCTTCCGGCGTGCCGATGTGCTGGATCTCACCGCCGTCCATGACGATGACCTTGTCGGACATGGAGAGCGCTTCCTCCTGGTCATGGGTGACGTAGATGAACGTGATGCCGAGGCGCTGCTGGATGTTCTTGAGTTCGACCTGCATGTCCTTGCGGAGTTTGAGGTCAAGGGCACCGAGCGGTTCGTCGAGCAGGAGCACTTCCGGGTCCACCGCCAGTGCACGGGCGATGGCGACCCTTTGCTGCTGACCGCCGGACAGAGAGTCGATGGACCGGCGCTCGAACCCTCTGAGGTCGACGAGTGCCAGCATCTCTTTGACTTTCGCCTGGATGGCGTCTTCCTTCATTTTCCGAAGGCGCAGACCGAAGGCGATGTTCTCATATACGTTCAGGTGCGGGAACAGTGCATAACGCTGAAAAATGGTGTTCACGCGGCGTTTGTGGGCCGGGACACCATTCATGACCTGATTATCAAAAATGACCTCTCCGGAGTCCGGTTCCTGAAAGCCTGCGATAATGCGCAGCGTCGTCGTTTTTCCACAGCCCGAGGGACCGAGGATGGTGACGAATTCCCCGTCTTTGATATCGAGGTTCAAGTTGTTCAGGATCGTTTCTCCGTCAAAGGCCACGCAAATGTCTTTGAGGGTGATGATGACATTCTCTTTCACTTATGCACTTCCTTTTTTAACCGTAAATTGCTGTGATTTACAGACCGAGTCAAAGATGGCCACCCCAAGGGTGACCCGCTGTTTTTAACTATAAAGAAATATACAACAAAAGTCAATGCATTCCCTCGTGGCGAGACTTGACGTGCTTTTGCTTCGCAAAACCACACCGAGCTGCTGCCGCAGCTCCCGCTGCCTACAAACAGTCCACAGGACTGTTTTCTTGACGCTCCGGCTTTGCCAAGTTCAAGTCTGCCACTTCCCGAGTGGCGAGACTTGACGCATTTTTGCCTGCTGCTTCGCGTTTGGCAAAACTGCACCGAGCTGCTGCCGCAGCTCCCGCTGCCTACAAACAGTCCACAGGACTGTTTGCTTCACGGCGCGGCTCTGCCGAGTTCAAGTCTCGCCTCAAAAGAAAAACAGGAAAGACTCAAATGAGTCTTTCCTGTTTTTGGTCCGAGTGGCGAGACTTGAACTCACGGCCTCTTGACCCCCAGTCAAGCGCGCTACCAACTGCGCCACACCCGGATATGCAATTCGTGCTCAACTATAATAACAGAATCGAATTGCAGTTTCAACTATTAATTTGTTCTTTAAAGCATCTTTTTCAGGTACTCTCCGGTGTAGGAGCCCTTTGTCTTCGCGACCTGTTCCGGAGTGCCGGTGGCCACGACCGTACCGCCGTTGTCTCCCCCGTCCGGGCCGAGATCGATGATGTAGTCGGCGTTCTTGACGACGTCGAGATTGTGCTCGATGACGAGGACCGTATTCCCCTGGTCGACCAGCGTCTGCAGGACGTCGATCAGCTTGTGGACGTCGGCGCTGTGGAGACCGGTCGTCGGCTCGTCGAGGATGTAGATGGTCTTGCCGGTGGAGCGTTTGGACAGTTCCGTGGCCAGTTTGACGCGCTGCGCCTCACCGCCGGACAGCGTCGTGGCGGGCTGTCCCAGTTTGACGTACCCGAGGCCCACTTCCTGCATCTTCTTGCAGCGGTTGTAGATCTTCGGGACCGCCGAGAAGAATTCGACGGACTCGTCGATGGTCATGTCGAGGACATCGCTGATGCTCTTGCCCTTGTATTTGACCTCCAGCGTCTCGCGGTTGTACCGTTTGCCGCCGCAGACCTCACAGGGGACGTAGACGTCCGAGAGGAAGTGCATCTCGATCTTCACGATGCCGTCGCCCTGACAGGCCTCACAGCGGCCTCCCTTGACGTTGAAGGAGAACCGGCCGGCACTGTAGCCGCGGATCTTCGCGTCGCTCGTGGCGGCGAACAGCGTACGGATATCGTTGAACAGGTTCGTGTAGGTCGCCGGGTTCGAGCGGGGAGTCCGTCCGATGGGCGACTGGTCGATGTCGATGACCTTGTCGAGTGCCTCCAGGCCCTCGACGCCGTCCGAGTCTCCGGGGAAGCTCTTGGCGCGGTTCAGGTCTCTCGCCAGAGTCTTGTAGAGGATCTCATTGACGAGCGAGGACTTGCCGGAGCCGGAGACACCGGTGACACAGGTGAATGTCCCGAGCGGGATCTTCACATCGATATTTTTGAGGTTATGTTCTCTGGCGCCTTTGACAGTCAGGAAGCTGCCGTTGCCTTTCCGCCGTTCGGTCGGGACCGGCACTTTGCGCTCACCGCTCAGGTACTGACCGGTGATGGACTCTTTGCAGGCGATGATCTCATCGACCGTGCCCGCGCAGACCACTTCCCCGCCGTTGATACCGGCGCCGGGGCCGATATCGACGATGTAGTCCGCAGCCCGCATGGTGTCCTCGTCGTGTTCGACGACAATGAGGGAGTTGCCGAGGTCCCGGAGGTCCTTCAGCGTGGCGATCAGCTTGTCGTTGTCCTTCTGGTGCAGGCCGATGCTGGGCTCGTCGAGGATGTACAGGACACCGGTCAGCGCCGAGCCGATCTGCGTGGCCAGACGGATGCGCTGGCTCTCGCCGCCAGACAGCGTGCCGGCACTGCGGGCGAGATCCAGGTATTCGAGACCGACGCTCTGCAGGAACGACAGCCGGGATTTGATCTCTTTGAGGATGAGTTCGGAGATGATGGCGTCTCTCTCCGAGAGTTTGAGGTCGTTGAAGAACTCCAGTTCCTTCTCGATGGACAGGTGCGTGAGTTCATCGACGTTGAGGCCGCCGACCGTGACCGCCAGGCTCTCCGCCTTCAGGCGCTTGCCGTGGCACATCTCACACGGGTGTTCCGACATGACCTGTTCGATCTGACGTCGGGAGATCTGCGAACTGGTCTCCTCATACTTTCTCAGAAGGTTGTTGACGACTCCTTCGAAACGAGACTGCCATTTGCCGTCCGAGTAGGTGGTGCGGCGATGGAACTGGACCCGTTCATCGCCCGTGCCGTAGAGGATCTTTTCGAGGTCCTCCCGCTTCATATCTTTGACGGGCGTATCGATGGAAAACCCAAAGTGGTCCGAGACGCCTTCATAGTACATCTCGGCGATGGTGCCGCCGTCGGTCTTCATCCAGCCGGGGGCCTTGATGGCGCCTTCGCGGATGCTGAGCGACTTGTCGGGCATCAGGAGGTCTTCGTCGATGATGGTATAGGAACCGAGGCCCGTGCACTTCGGACAGGCACCGAAGGGGTTGTTGAACGAGAACATGCGGGGCGCGAGGTCGTCCATGGAGATGCCGTGTTCGGGGCAGGCGTAGTTCTGGGAGAACTGCATCTCCTCCCCGCCGACGACGTCGACCACGACGAGGCCTTCCGCCAGTTTGGTGGCGGTCTCGACCGAGTCGGTCAGACGGCTCTCGATGCCCTCTTTGATGACCAGCCGGTCGACGATGACCTCGATGTTGTGTTTGAAGGTCTTCTCGAGCTTGATGTCTTCCGAGAGGTCGCGCACTTCTCCGTCGATGCGTGCCCGGACGAAACCGGACTTGGAGGCGCTCTCCAGCGCTTTGGCAAAGGTGCCTTTTTTTCCTCTGGCGATGGGCGCCATGACCTGGATCCGGGTGCTCTCGGGCAGTTCCATGATCTGGTCGACGATCTGGTCGACAGTCTGATGCTGGATCTCCCGTCCGCAGACCGGACAGTGCGGGACGCCGATGCGGGCGTACATGAGACGCATGTAGTCGTAGATCTCGGTCAGCGTGCCGACGGTGGACCGGGGATTCCTGGACGTCGTCTTCTGGTCGATCGAGATGGCAGGTGACAGTCCGTCGATGGACTCGACCTTCGGCTTGTCCATGATGCCGAGGAACTGACGGGCGTAGGACGACAGAGACTCCATGTACCGGCGCTGACCTTCGGCAAAAATGGTGTCGAAGGCAAGCGAGGACTTGCCGGAACCCGAAAGCCCGGTAAAGACGACCATCTTCTCCCTTGGAATGTGGAGGTTGAGGTTTTTTAAGTTGTGTTCCCTTGCTCCGACGATGCGGATCTCTTTGTTAGCCATAAAAGTTATGGGCCCTTTCGTTTCTTTGTTGTCTTATCGGTTTTGGAGCCGCCGTGAGAACCTTCGCGGAGTTCCGCGATCTTGTCCCGGTAATAGGCAGCCGTTTCGAAGTCGAGGATGCGGGCCGCGGCCTGCATCTCTTTGGTCATCTTTCGGATGAGGTCTTCTCTCTGAGCTCTCGTCAGGCGCTTGCCGCCGGACGGCTCGGTATCGACCTTCGAGGTGATCTCGATGACGTTTCGGATGTCTTTGACGATGGTCTTCGGCGTGACGCCGTGTTCTTCGTTATAGCGCTCCTGGATCTCTCTGCGGCGGAACGTCTCGGAGATGGCACGTTCCATGGAGGGCGTCACGCTGTCCGCATACATGATGACCTCGCCGTTCGCGTTTCGCGCGGCGCGGCCGATCGTCTGGACGAGAGACGTCTCGGAACGGAGGAACCCTTCTTTGTCGGCGTCCAGGATGGCCACCAGGGACACCTCGGGGATGTCGAGCCCCTCTCGCAGCAGGTTGATGCCGATGAGGACGTCGAACTCGCCGAGCCGCAGATCGCGAATGATCTGCATGCGCTCGATGGTGTCGACATCGTGGTGCATGTACCGCACCTTGATGCCGTTGGTCTCGAAGAACTCCGTGAGGTCTTCGGCCATCTTCTTGGTCAGGGTGGTAACGAGGACGCGCTCTCCCCGCTCTGCCCGCATGTTGATCTGGGACATGAGGTCGTCGATCTGTCCGTCGACCGGTTTGACCGTGATCATCGGGTCGAGCAGTCCCGTCGGACGGATGATCTGTTCGACGATCTGGGCGCTGCGCTCCCGTTCAAAGTCGCCGGGAGTGGCCGACGTGAAGATGACCTGATTGACATGGGAGTAGAACTCGTCGAAGTTCAGAGGACGGTTGTCGAATGCGCTCGGAAGGCGGAACCCGAATTCGACGAGGGACTCTTTTCTAGCGCGGTCTCCGCCGTACATGCCGCGCACCTGCGGGATGGTGACGTGAGACTCGTCGACGAACAGCAGGAAGTCGTCCGGGAAGTAGTCCATCAGCGTGTAAGGCGTGGAGCCGGGCTTCCGGCGGGACAGGACTCTCGAATAGTTCTCGATGCCGGAGCAGAACCCGGTCTCCCGGAGCATCTCCATATCGTACTCGGTCCGCTGCTGGATGCGCTGGGCCTCGATGAGTTTGCCCTGTCTTTCGAAGAATTTCACCTGGTCTCTCATCTCCGCCATGATCTCTTCGATGGCGGCGTCCATGACTTCCGGGTCGACGACGTAGTGCGTGGCCGGGTAGATGGCAGCGTGCTGAAGGATGCCGTTCACCTCTCCGGTGAGGGCGTTGATCTCGCAGATGCGGTCGATCTCATCGCCGAAGTACTCCACACGGATGGCGTACTGGGTCTCGCCCGCTGTGAAGATCTCAACCGTGTCTCCCCGCACCCGGAACTTGGTACGAACAAAGTTGACGTCGTTGCGCTCGTAGTTCAGTTCGACGAGTTTTTTCAGAAGAGCGTCCCGCGGATACTCCTGTCCGGGCCGCAGCGAGATGACCATGTTTTTGTAGTCGATGGGCGATCCGATCGAGTAGATGCAGGACACGGATGCCACGATGATGACGTCTCTCCGTTCACTCAGGGAAAGCGTGGCGGAGTGGCGCATCTTATCGATCTCGTCGTTGATGGATGAGTCTTTTTCGATGTAGGTGTCAGTTGCGGCGACATAGGCCTCCGGCTGGTAGTAATCGTAGTAGGAGACGAAGTATTCGACCGCGTTGTTCGGGAACATCTCCCGGAACTCGGAGCAGAGCTGCCCCGCCAGGGTCTTGTTGTGGGCAAGGACCAGCGTGGGGCGATTTGCCGCCGCGATGATGTTCGCCATGGTGAAGGTCTTGCCGGAGCCCGTGACGCCCTTCAGAGACTGTTCTTTGTACCCTTTCTCGAGGCCGTCCACCAGGGCGGCGATGGCTTCCGGCTGGTCGCCGGTGGGCTGGAACGGCGATACCAGTTCAAAGTGGTCCACAGCGACCCTCCTTCCTTAAATGCAGTCTGTGATGATGATATCTAAGTTTCTGTCTTTATATTTCTCGAGGTCGCACTCTTTCGAGATGCCCCAGACGTTGACCATGAGGCCGGCCTCGTGACATTTGCGGATGTACGCTCTCGGATAGTTGACGAGCTTGAAGTACGGGTGCAACGCGTCCGCTTTGTAGTCGGACGCCACCGTCAGGTATTCGTTGCGGAGGAGGCGCTTGTCGAAGAGTTCTTCCGGCATCGGGTCGTACAGAAGCCCGCAGACACAGTCGGGATCGATGTGTTTGAGGATGCTGACGACATCGAAGTCGAAGCTTGAGAAGATGGTCTTGTCGAGAAGTCCCTTTTCTTTGACCAGATCGTAGGTCTTCTGGACGACTTCGACTTTGTGTTTCGAGGGATGTTTGATCTCGACGTTGAGGATCTCCATATCTCTGACACAGTCGAGGGTCTCTTCGAGCGTGGGGATCTTCGTGCCTTTGAACTCGTCCCCGAACCAGGAGCCGAAGTCCATCGCCCGCAGCTCCTCGAACGTGTGCTCGTTGACGTAGCCGGTGCCGTCCGAGGTCTCGTCGACCGTGAAATTGTGGCAGATGACCAGCACGCCGTCGGAGCTCATCTGGACGTCGAATTCGACGCCGTCCGCGCCGTGGTCGATGGCCGCCTGAAAGGCCGGCAGCGTGTTCTGCGGTGCCCGGCGATTGGCCCCTCTGTGTCCTAAGATTTTCGTCGTCATAACGTCGCTTCCTCTTCCTGAGATACACCTATTGTAATTATACTATTTTTTAATGTAAATAGCAAAACAAATGTTCTGATTTCCAATCAAAAGAACGCCGCGGAAAAACCGCGGCTTTGCTGTTTTACTGATAATGCGGGAACTGTTCCGCGAACCAGACGTCCGGGACCTCGAAGGTCATGCCGTTCAGGCTCTCCAGAGCGCCGGCGTCGGTCGTGAAATCGAACACCGTCTTGTAGGAGTACAGGAACTGTTTGCGGCGTCCCCCCTGCCTCCGGTTGTCCTGATTGTTGCCGTACTTGCCGTCCCCGACCAGCGGACAGCCGATGCTGGCAAAGTGGGCGCGGATCTGATGCGTCCGCCCGGTCAGCAGTTCGACCTCCACCAGAGACATATTCTCGGCGGACTTCAGGACGCGGTACTTCGTCTCGATCGTCTTGGCGCCGGGACGGGAGTCTTTGTAGACATAGACCCGGTTCTTTTTCTCATCTTTCCAGAGATATCCTTTCAGGAGCCCTGCGGCCGGTTCCGGCGTCCCGTGGACGGCGCACAGGTAGAACTTGTGGATCTCCCGGTCCTTCATCTTCTGGTTCAGGACCCGCAGGGCCTCGGCCGTCTTGGCCGCGAGGACGATACCGCCGGTGTTCCGGTCGATGCGGTTGACGAGCGCCGGCGTGAAGGACTGTTCCGCCTCCGGGTCGTACTCCCCTTTTTCATAGAGATATCGTTTGACCCGGCCGATGAGCGTGTCGACATATTCCCGGTCGTCCGGATGCGCCAGCAGGCCCACCGGCTTGTCCAGCACCAGAACGTTCTCATCCTCATAGAGGATGCGGAGAGACGTCCCGGCGTGCAGGAAGTCGTACGTCGGTTCCGGTTTTTCAAAGAACTCGTCATTGATGTACAGGTCCAGTACATCGCCCACAGAAAGACGGGTGGAGATCTCCGCCCGTTTCCCGTTGACTTTGATGCGTTTTTTCCGGATGTACTTGTAGAGAAGGGACTGCGGCAGGTTCGGCAGGTTCTTTTGCAGGAACTTGTCGAGACGCTGGCCCGCGTCATTCTTCCCTATGGTCAGCTGTTTCATTCGGTAATACCCTCACACGGATCTGTTCGACCCTGCGGTTGTCCGTCTTCAGGACGGAGATCAGCAGGTTTTCATACATCATTTCGTCGTCCCGCTTCGGGATCTCGCCGAAGAGTTCCATGACCCAGCCGGCCACGGTGTTGGACTCGGACTCGGGCACTTCCTTGCCGAAGTACTCGAACATGTCCTCGAGTTCGGTGCTGCAGCGGACGATGTAGCTGTCTCTGCCGGTCTTGACGATGTCTTTCTCGACGTCGTCGTGTTCGTCATAGATCTCGCCGACCAGCTCTTCGAGGATGTCCTCCATCGTCACGATGCCGTCCGTACCGCCGAACTCGTCGGAGACGACCGCCATGTGGGTGTGCTTCTGCTGCAGGAGCGTCAGCGCCTTGGAGATCTTCATGCTGGGCGCCACGAAAATGGCGGGCGTGATGACGTCTTCGAGGCGTCGATCGCCAAAGTAGATCTCATCGTAGAAATCGCTCAGGTGCAGGAAACCGACGATGTCGTCGATGTCTTCATCGTACACCGGGATGCGGGAGTACTCGTGTTCGCGGAACACGTCGAGGAGCTCCTCTTTCTGCGCACGCAGGGACACCGCCACCACGTCGACGCGGGGCGTGAAGATGTCCGCGACCTCGATGTCGTTGAACTCGAGGACGCTGTGGATGAGCTCGGTGTCCTCCTTCTCGATGCCGCCGCCGCTTTCCGCTTCCTCGAGCATGGTGAGGAACTCGCCTTCGGTGATCTCTTCGGTCGCCTTGACGCCGAACAGTTTCGCGATGAACGCCTTCCACCAGCCGAACAGCTTGTTGAAGGGGTAAAACAGGACCATGAGTGCCCGCAGGACGGGAGCCACGGCCATGCCGAACTGTTCCGGCATCTCTTTGGCGATGGACTTCGGGGTGACTTCGGAAAAGATGAGGATGACGACCGTCATGACGATGGTCGACCAGGTGGCGCCGATGTCGCCGAGCGCCCGCACAAAGAGAACGGTGGCGATGGCGGACGCGCCGATGTTCACGATGTTGTTGCCGATCAGGATGGTCGACAGCATGGCATCGTAGTCGTCGATGATCCTCAGAGCACGGGTGGCAGCTTTGTTGCCCTCCTGCTCCTTTGCTTTCAGGCGGATCTCATTCGCGCTGGAGAACGCGGTCTCCGACGCGGAGAAGAATCCGGAAAGGATGACAAAAATGATTAGGACAATGATCATACCGGTACTGCCCATATTGTAATTATCAACTCCGTTTGATCACGCCTCGGTCGGCGTGGTTTCTTTGACTGTTTCAGTCTCGTCCTCCGAGAAATCGTCCTCCGAGAACGTGAACTGTGTGCCGGCTCCCAGCTCGAGTTCCAACTTCATGTGGATCTCCGGGAACTGGTACTTCTCGATGATGAAGAACTCCATCGAAATGATGAGGAGATAGAACATGGCGAAGATGCCGGGGTTCACGAGGGACATGAGTTCCAGCGCGAGGAACGACGCGGTCACGGTGAACGCGAACATGGAATGCTTCGACATGAGGAATTTCCAGCGGACGAACATCTGATAGCCGTAGGTCAGGAGACCGACGAGGCCGAAGCTGCCCCAGACCTGCGGCAGCGAGGAATGGTACCAGCAGAGAGACGCCGCCTTGGACGGGTGGATGTCCCGGTTGCCCATGTAGCCGAGGCCCATCCCGAAGATGGGATTGCGGTGGAAGTCTTCCACGGACCGGCGCCAGAGGCCGAGGCGGATGCTGTACTGGTCCGCCGCCGTCATGCGGTTCAGGGTATATTCCATGAGCTGCTCGATCTGCGGGAACATGAAGAGGAAGCTTAAGAAAATGACGGCGAGGATGGCGCCGATATACTTCCGGTGCCGTTTGTCGAGGACCAGGTCGACGATGATGAGGATCAGGAGCTCGAAACCGCCCAGGATGAGACCGCCGCGGGAACCGAGCATGATCATGGCTCCGTAGGTCGCGAAGGGCAGCAGGATATACCAGAATTTCCGTGCGGACATGTAGAACGCGAAGGGCATCGCCATCATGATGAGCGTGCTCGCGTTGTTCCGCCACTGGAAGTACAGGATGCCGGGGTCTTCGATGAACTTGGCCCAGCGCTCGACATAGCCTTCCAGCGTGGCCAGGATAAGGAACAGCATGAGCCAGCAGGCGATCTTGGCGATGCGCGTGTCGATGCGTTTCGTGTAGTTCTTCCCCGCCCCGAGATGGTTGTAGTTGAGGAAGTACACGATGACGATCATGAAGCCGAGGGCGAACATGTAGACGAGAGACGTCGGGCTGAAGTAGGACTTCACCGGGATGGTCCCGATGCCGCCGAGGAAGTTCGTGATGGACACGAGGATCATCGGCAGGAGCAGAGCCCCCGGTCTCTTTACCTTCGACTTGTCCCGTTCCCGGTAGAAGATGTGGTGGAACAGGATGGCGAAGATCGGGAACGCCGCGACCGGTGCCAGGGCCATGTAGTCCCAGAGCGAGTCGTTCGCCTGTATGCCGAAGGACGCGATGAGCATGATCGGCAGGAACACGGAGACGATGTCGTCCGACAGGATGTACACAAAGCCCGTGACGACCGCCAGCACGAACGCGCCGGGAATGATCCAGTTGAAGCAGATGACCACAAAGGCAAAGGCCACGACCAGCGCGCAGAAGATATCGCTGGCCAGAAACATGCGCAGCTTGTAGAGCTTCGAAGTCTCTGTCGTGTTGCGCAGTTCAGAAATGACGTTGGACATAGATAAATTCCTCTTTATTAATAAAAGGATGAGTAATCATAGCAAATATAATTCAAAGAGCATGAAAAGTCAATAAGCGCCCCGCGAATGCGGAGCGCTCATGGAAATCCGTTTATTCGACGTTTTCGAGGGACTCGGGCGTGTAGTACTGGACATCGAGCGCCGCGAGGGCTTTCTCGGTCCCCTCCAGGTCATCGGTCTTGAAGGCGATGGACGCGCCGGTGTCTCCGGTCGAAAGGCCGTACATGTACTTGATGTTGATGCCGGCTTCCGCGATCGCGTTCAGCAGTTTCGACAGGCTGCCGACTTCATGAGAGATGTTGACGGCGAGCACGTCGACGACTTTCGCCGTGATGTTCTGAGCCTTCAGAGCGGCCAGAGCACCGTCGACGTCAGAGACGATCATGCGGACGATGCCGTAGTCGGAGGTCTCCGCGATGGAGACAGAGACCACGTTGACGTTGGCTTCTTTCAGGATGTTGAAGATCTGCTGCAGACGGCCTTCCCGGTTTTCCAGAAAGACGGATAACTGTTTGACGGTCATGGTGGTGCCTCCTTAATCGTAGAGTTTTCTCTTGTCGAGTACGTGGACCGTCTTGCCCTGGCTGTGTTCGAGGCCGTTGGGCTCGACGAGTCTGATCTTGGCGTTGAGGCCGATGGCGGACTTCAGCTGGTTCTTGACCTTCTGGCTGAGTCTCTCGAGTTCTGCCATATCGTCGGAGAAGAAACGGTCTTCGACTTCGACGGCGACCTCAAGAGTGTCGGAGTTGTCGACACGGTCGACGGTCATGAAGTAGTTCGGAGTGACACCGTCGACGTTGAGCAGAGCCGCTTCGACCTGGGACGGGAACACGTTGACGCCCTTGATGATGAGCATGTCATCGGAACGTCCCTTGAAGCGCTGGATGCGGGCCATGGTGCGGCCGCATTCGCATTTCTCATATTCGAGACGGGTGATATCTCTCGTCCGGTAACGAATGAGAGGCTGACCCTCTTTGGTGAGCGTGGTGATGACCAGTTCGCCCTCGGAACCCTCCGGGAGCTGTTCGCCGGTCTCCGGGTTGATGACTTCCGGCAGGAAGTGGTCTTCCCAGATGTGGAGGCCTTTGTGGAAATCGCAGTCCGTGGCGACGCCGGGGCCGGAGATCTCGGTCAGGCCGTAGATGTCATAGGCTTTGATGCCGAGGCGTTTCTCGATCTGCTCTCTCATCTCGTCGGACCACGGCTCCGCGCCGTTGATGGAGCAGCGGAGGGAGATCTCACCGAGACGGCCGGTCCGTTCGAGTTCTTCGGCGATGTGCAGAAGATAGGACGGCGTGCAGCAGATGACGGTCGCCTTGCAGTCGATCATCATGTCGATGAGTTTTTTGGTGTTGCCGGTGCCCATCGGGATGACCAGAGCGCCGAGTTTCTCGGCACCGTAGTGGGCGCCCAGGCCGCCGGTGAAGAGACCGTAGCCGTAGGAGACCAGAACGACGTCGTCTTCGGTGACGCCTGCCATCGCCATGGAACGGGCCACGCCTTCGGACCAGATGTCGATGTCCTTGCGGGTGTAGAGCGCGATCTTCGGTTTGCCGGTCGTGCCGGACGAAGACTGCAGACGGACGCACTGGGACATGGGAACGGACCGCATGCCGAACGGATAGGTGTTCCGAAGGTCTTCATAAGTGGTGAACGGAAGCTTGGCCAGGTCTTCGATCCCGTTGATGTCAGTGGGTTCGAGGCCGACTTCCTGCATCTTGTTGCGATAGTACTCGTTGCCGTAGTAGACATGTTCGACGATCTTGCGCAGACGGGCGCTCTGCAGTTCATGCAGTGTATCGCGATCCATGCACTCTTTGGACGGGTTCCAGATCATGATTGCATCTCCTCCTGAGATATTGTATATTTACTTTAACACTATAAAGCATTAAAGAGCTCATTGCAAGACCTTGCAGTGTCTTTATTACATTAACACATGATATCAAAAAAGCAGCCTTCATGGAAGGCTGCTTTCCGTTTTTTTGGCGATTTAATACATTCCGCCCTGAGCAGCGGCTGCCATTGCGGCGGCCTGCGCGGCGTCAGCAGCGGGGTCCGGCTTGTCCGCGACAAGGGACTCGGTAGTCAGGACCATGGCGGCGACCGAAGCGGCGTTCTGCAGCGCGGAACGGGTGACCTTCGCCGGGTCCAGGATGCCGGCATCGAACATGTCGACATACTGCTCGGTCGCGAAGTCGAAGCCGTAACCGACTTTGTCGGACTTCTTGATGGCGTCGATGATGACGGAACCTTCCAGACCGGCGTTCTTCGCGATCTGACGGACCGGCTCTTCGATGGCCTTCAGGACGATCTTGACGCCGGTGGCCATGTCCGCGTCCTCTTCCTTCTCAAGGAGAGCGGCGACGGTCGGGATGGCGTTGATGAGGGCGGTGCCGCCGCCTGCGACGGTACCCTCTTCGACAGCGGCCTTGGTGGCGGCCAGAGCGTCTTCGATGCGGAGTTTCTTCTCCTTCATCTCGGTCTCGGTGGCAGCACCGACATGGATGACGGCGACGCCGCCGGCGAGCTTGGCGAGACGTTCCTGGAGTTTCTCTTTGTCGTAGTCAGAGGTCGAGGTCTCGATCTGAGCCTTGATCTGCTCGACACGGGCAGCGATCTGGTCTTTGGCGCCGGCGCCCTTGACGATGATGGTCTCATCCTTGGAGATCTTGACCTGGGCGGCGCGGCCGAGCTGGTCGACCGTGGCGGTGTTCAGTTCCAGACCGAGGTCGGAAGTGATGACAGTGCCGCCGGTGAGGATGGCGATATCCTGGAGCATCTCCTTGCGTCTGTCACCGAAGCCCGGAGCCTTGACGGCAACGCAGGTGAAGGTGCCTCGGATCTTGTTGAGAAGCAGCGTCGCGAGCGCTTCGCCCTCGATGTCCTCGGCGATGATGACGAGCTTCTGACCGGTCTTGACGATGGTCTCGAGCAGCGGGAGGATCTCCTGGATGTTGGTGATTTTCTTATCGGTAATGAGGATGAGCGCGTCTTCGATCTCGGCGATCATCTTCTCGGTGTCGGTTGCCATGTACGGAGACAGGTAACCGCGGTCGAACTGCATGCCTTCGACGACGTCGCAGGTGGTCTCGGCGGTCTTGGACTCCTCGACGGTGATGACGCCGTCCGCGGACACTTTGTCCATGGCGTCGGCGATCAGCTGGCCGACATATTCATCGGCGGAAGAGACGGTCGCGACTCTGGCGATGTCGGCAGAGCTGGAGACCGGTTTGGCGTTGGCCTTGACGGACTCGATGGCGGCGTCGACAGCGGCCTGGATGCCTTTCTTGACGACCATCGGGTTGGCGCCGGCGGCGACGTTCTTCATGCCTTCGCGGACGAGGGCCTGTGCCAGGAGCGTTGCGGTCGTGGTACCGTCACCGGCGATGTCGTTGGTCTTGGTGGCGACTTCCTTGACGAGCTGCGCACCCATGTTCTCGAATGCGTCCTCGAGTTCGATCTCCTTGGCGATGGTGACGCCGTCGTTGGTGATCAGCGGAGCGCCGTATTTGCGGTCAAGGACGACGTTTCTGCCCTTCGGGCCGAGCGTGATCTTGACCGTATCGGAAAGTTTGTCGATACCGGTCTGAAGGGCCTTGCGGGCCTCTTCACCGTAAATGATCTGTTTTGCCATTGTGTATTACCTCTTTTTGTTGATTTGTTCCGTAACGTACTCAGTCTTTGACGATCGCAAGGACATCGGACTGACGGACGATCGTATACTCTTCGGAGCCGACCTTGACCTGGGTGCCGGTGTATTTGCCAACGATAACTTTGTCACCGGGCTTCAGGAACATGGCCACTTCGACGCCTTCGACCATTCCGCCGGGACCGACGGCGATGACTTCGGCGATCTGCGGTTTCTCCTGGGCGGCAGCGGCGAGCAGGATGCCACTCTGGGTGGTCTCTTCCGCTTCCACTGTCTGGATGAGCACTCTGTCTGCTACAGGCTTGATCGTCATAACTGATTCCTCCATATATGAAACTAAATTTAAAACGATGTTAGCACTCTTTTCTTCGGAGTGCTAAAACTATTATAGAGCTTTCCCCACAAAATACAACCCCTAATTTTTAGTACTTTCAAAATAATTTGGCGATTTATGGAGAATAAGATAAAATGAAGGTGAAATTATAACAGGCGAAGGCTTTTCCACCGATCGACATGAGGCAAGGGGAGTTTTTGCGGCTTCTTTTTGCGCAGGGGGTGAGAGTGCCCCGCTGTCCCGGCACTCGAGTGGTATGGGATGGCAAGCAAAAAGGAACGCAAAAACGGAACCCGATCAAAAAAGCCTTCGCCGGCAGTTCGGAGGGTTTTGAAATGGCAATGAGACTCGATTCAAAATATACCAAAGACGTCGATGCGATGCCTCTGGCAGAATACCCCCGCCCCCAGCTCCGCCGGGACAGTTACCTCTGCCTCAACGGCACGTGGCAGTATGCCATTTTGCCGGAATTCGAGAAGCTCACGGAGTACCAGGGCGACATCCTCGTCCCCTTCTCCCCTGAGACGCAGCTTTCCGGCGTGGAGAAGCAGGTCACGGAGCACGATGCGCTCTACTATAAAAAGGAATTCTGTGTCGAGGGGAACTTTTTCCAGGATGTCACGTTCCTGCATTTCACAGCGGTCGACTACTACTGTGAGGTCTGCCTGAACGGCCAGGACCTCGGCTCCCACAAAGGGGGCTTCCTCCCCTTCACCTTTGACGTCACAAAGGCGCTCCATGAGGGCAAAAACATCCTGACGCTCAAGGTGCTCGACCCGACCGACACGTCGTACATCGCCCGGGGAAAACAGGTCTCGAAACCGGGGAACATCTGGTACCCGGGACAGTCCGGCATCTGGGGCACCGTGTGGCTCGAGAGCGTGACGAAAGGCTATGTGAAAGACCTTCACATCGTCCCGGACATCGACAAGGAGCAGGTGGAGATCACGGTCACCTCCGACTCCCCCTCGGTCTCGATCGAAGTCCTCGAAAACGGCCGGGTCATCCGCGATGCCAAGGGCAAAATGAACGTCCCGCTGACCATCCCGATGCCCGACGCGAACCTGTGGGCGCCGGAGCATCCGACGCTCTACGACCTGCGCATCACGGCCGTCAACTCGAACGGGCTCATCGCGGACTCCGTCACCTCGTACTTCGGCATGCGGAAGTTCTCCGTCGGCAAAGACAAGGATGGCATCTCGCGGCTCTGGCTCAACAACGAGCCCTATTTCCACAACGGAGTCCTCGACCAGGGCTACTATCCGGACGGGCTCCTGACGCCGCCGACCGACAAAGCGATGGTCGACGACATCCGGCTCCTCAAGGACATGGGCTTCACGATGGTGCGCAAGCACATCAAGATCGAGCCGCTGCGCTGGTACTATCACTGCGACAAAATGGGCATCCTGGTCTGGCAGGACATGGTCAACGGCGGCGGGAAATACAACCCGCTGATGATCGCCGTCCTCCCCTTCCTGAACATCATGTTCAAAGACAGCACGAAGACCGCCTACAAGCTCTTCAGCCGCGCCGACGCCGCGGGACGGGCCGAGTTCGAGCGGGAGGCCATGGAGACTGTCGACTACCTCAAAAACGTCGTCTCTCTCGCCATGTGGGTGCCGTTCAACGAGGGCTGGGGCCAGTTCGACTCCGACCGCATCTCGGAGCGCATCGCGGAAAAAGACCCCACCCGTACCATCGACCGCACGAGCGGCTGGCACGACCAGCACACCGGCGACTTCGTCTCGAAGCACATCTACTTCACGCCCATCTGGGTCCCGAAGGACGAGCGCTGCTATCTCCTCTCGGAGTTCGGCGGCTTCTCCCGTCCCATCCAGGGGCACATGCTGAGCGACGCCATCCCCTTCGGATACCGGATGTACTTCACGAAGTGGCGGCTGCAGCGGGCCTATAAAAAGACCTACGAAAAGCGGATCATCGCGAACATCCCCCGCGGACTCTCCGCCTGTGTCTTCACACAGCTCTCCGACGTCGAGGGCGAGATCAACGGCCTCATCACGTACGACCGCCGCGTCGACAAGATGGACCGGAACTTCGTCAAGTCTGTCAACGACAGAGCAAAACTCTGATGCGTAAAACAAAAAGTCTTCTGCTTTCGCAGAAGACTTTTTTATTGTTCGTCAGCGACGCTTACCCTTCGAACGGGACGACGTCCTTGACAGCGAACGCGGGAGTGATCTCCTCCTCGCCGTTGTCGAGGTCGATGAGCACGTACTTGTCGTTGCCCATGCCGAGTTCCTTCATATAGGTGAGCTGGCGGTGGCCGTGGCGCGTCTCCATCCGCTCGACGAGGTCGTGGTGGTCCTCTTCACTGAGCGCATAGACAAGGTCGACCGACGCGTTGTCGATCGCGACGATGTCTTTCGACGCAACGATGCCGATGTTCGGCGTGACGACCGGAGCCGCCGCGGTGCCTTCGCAGTCACAGGAGACGGACATGTTCCGGAGCACGTTGATATACGAGATGTGGCCCGCGAAATAGTCGATGGTCGCTTTGGTGGACTCCGCCATGCGCTCCATCAGCTCCTCTTCGGCGATCGACCACATGTCGTCGGAGCCCTCTCTCTGGTGGATCCACTTCTTGCCTTCAGTGCCGGACGCGCATCCGATGCCGATGTTCTTGTTGGAGCCGCCGAAGCCGCCCATCACATGGCCTTTGAAGTGAGTCAGTGCCAGGAACGAGTCATAGTTCAGCATGTTTTTGCCGACCGACATATTCTCGAACCACTTGCCGCCTTTGACCGGCAGCAGCGCGTGCCCGTCTTCGTCTGTGATATCGACCGGCGCAAAGGTCCAGCCGTTGTGCGCGATGGTCTCACGGTGCTTTTTGGTCGTGTCGCGGTCGCCTTCATAGAAGGTGTTCGTCTCGATGATGGCCGCGTTCTCATCGAGCTTCTGCGCGAAGAGTTCCTTCACCCAGGGGCGCGGGATGATGTTCGGACCGTCTTTTTCACCGGTGTGGAGCTTGACTGCCACTTTGCCGGTCAATCCGTCGGAGACTTTGTCATAGATCTTCAGAAGACCTTCCGGAGAGAGGTCTCTCGTGAAATAGACGACGGACGTGCCGCCGGTACGTTCTTCCACAGGGACATAGCGCTCGCCGCCGGTCCCCGGTTTCTTGCAGTTGCAGGACATAGAATTACCTCCCGTAAATTGTTTTAAATCCCTAAACAAGTCAATTATACCAGAAAAAGAAAACGGTTGGAACGTTTGATTCCAACCGTTTTGTATCGCATAATATTACAACGTCGGTTTCTCGATGTCTCGTCCCATCATGACACGAAGGTTGCCGTTGCGGCAGCGGACCGCGTCCATGAATTCCTTCGCCTGTTTTTCATCTTTCAGGATGACATCGAACCACAGTTCATAGAGCGTCCCCATATTCGTGGTCTTCACGCGGGAGAGCTCCCATTCCTTCGTATACTTTTCCATGAGGTCGTCGAAGAGCTCATAGTAATCGAGGTCTTCCGGGATCGTGACCCGCAGCTGGCGTTTCATTGCTGATTTATCGCCGAATCCGATCAGAGTCAGGACGATGACTGTGACAGACATGATGACAAAGAACAGCACCGCCAGCAGGAGCTGCGTCATACCGCAGGCAAGACCGACGGCCATGGCCACGAAAATGGCGGCGATCTCTTTTGCGGTACCGGGCAGACTGCGGAAGCGTACGAGGGCAAACGCACCCGCGACAGCAACACCGGCGCCGATATTGCCGTTGACCAGCATGATCACGAGAGCGATCGCCGGCGGCATGATGGCCAGTGTGGTTGCCATGGATGCAGTATGTTTGGTCCGGAACTGGAAGACCAGCGCGGTCCCGATGCCCAGAGCCAGCGCCAGGAAGATGCTGGCGAGGAACATGGGGATCGATACAGTGAACGCGTGGTCGGTATAAGTGATGCTATCCAGCATAGGTCGTGGCCTCCTGTTTGTTGGTTTGTTTTTCTCGCATCATCTGCTCAAAACAGCGCCCATATTTGGAAAAAGGCGTCGAGTAGATGTGCTGCTGACTCAGGATTTCGGTCAGCCAGAGCGGAGCGGCACCGGGGATCTTGATCTCCATGATCGTATAGTCCTCATCGAACAGACGCCGTCCGTAGTCTCCGGCGACAAGATCCATATTGTCGGTCCGGTAGCGGATGTTCCAGTCAAAGGTGATCCGCAGGCTCGGGTCTTCTTTCCCCCGGAACGCCTGCCGGTCATAGGCGAGGTACATGCCGGGAGCAAGGTTTTTGTAGGTGTGGAGAAACCAGTCGATCTCATTCATGATCTGCCTGTTCTTCACCTTTGGCGCGGGGCCGCCTTTCATATATTCGACCGCCACGGCCTCCGGTGCTCTCACCCTGCGCTTATAGACGACACCGTCAAACTTCTTCTTGATCTCGAGGAAGACCTTGCCGGTCTCCTCCGGAACGCCATAGCTTCGCAGACGGAACTTCTCCTTGTAGACCGGTTTTTCCAGAGACCGGCTGATCAGAAGATAGTCCGGAGTGTCGTAATAGACATTGCAGATGGTGCTCATCGGGTAGTCGTCCGCCTCGATGTAGTCGCGCAGTGCGACACGTAGCCGATCGTACTGTTCCCGGGTCAGCAGGTACTTTTTTTCGACCCGCCGAAAGGACCATTGAGTCGCTTTCATGACGCTCTCCATTCTTTCCTGAGCTTGATTCAGGAATTGATCTCGTCCAGTTTGTTGATGACCTGTTTGGCGATATACTTATGTCCCTTCGCGCTGGGGTGGACACCCATGAGAACGAAGCTCGTATCGCTCAGCCATTCGGCGACGGTCGTACCCTTCGGGTAGACGACAGCCGCATCGGGCGCGTCGACATAGTAGACGTTGTCATACAGGTTCGACACGGTCCTGTAGTAGCTGTTGAACGACATCAGGACTTCATCGACCACGTCGAAGAGGAAGGAACGATCGGTGCCGGGAATGACACGGATCCCCTGGACGGCCTTGTGATAACCAACGACCAGGATGTCTGCATCATCGGGAGCGATCTTGACGAGTTCCTTCATCACGATCCGGATGTTCTGCCGAAGCTCTACGACTTCTTTCGCGAACACACTCAGGAAATTGTCGATGATGATCGGATCGTTCTGCAGGTTGCCGAGGGCAAACGACAGGTAAGCAAGTACATCGTTCAGCCCGTCCAGAGACTGGATGGCGTCGAGGTCGATGATCCCTGTCGCATAGGCGGCGTTGATCAGGCATGCCGTGATGTCATTCAGTCCACACTGGAAGGTGACGAGGTCCGAGTCGGAGAGCCATTTGCAGATCTCCGGGCCCATTGCGCGGAGACGGGCGGTCCGTTCGGGTTTTCTCATGCCGTACCAGTCATTCTGGCGGCCGTAGGGATTTTTGTAACCCATTCCCCGTTCAAAGAGGATCCGGTAGTCACACACCCGGCTGCCGGAAGAGGCGGCGGGCTGGATCTTCGTTTTGGCGGATGCTTCCAGTACATCGCCCACGAGGTCAGGGTAAGAGTTCTGGACACGGACGCCGACGCTGAAGGGGTCGGAACTCGCTTCCTGGGAGACGAGGCCGTAGCCGAAGGGGATGCTGTCTCCAAGGTAGCAGTATTTTTTGTACTGCAGGTTTTTATGGGCTTTCGGGGCGGCGGCAAATGCGCTGATGCCGAGCGTGCTGAGGATCAGCAGAACACTGAGGCAAAGGGACGTGATCAGTTTCATCGTACGTTTCATTGCGATTTCCTCCTGTTTGTAACCATTCGATATTCTTGGCGGCTCAGGTGTTGTCAGACAGCCAAAGAGCCCGCTTGATACACCATTCTTTCAGATTCGCGACATAGTCGTTCCAGGTCGTCGTGATCTGATAGCGCAGCTTGTACTTCCCTGTTCCGAGAGCACTCATCGTATTGGGGGCTACGACGTACTCGGCGCACAGGTTGTTCGTCAGCCAGCGCTCGTTGTTCATGAGCGCGGAGTCGCGGATCAGAGCCTTTTGGCGGTCGACATTGGCCGCGCAGTCTTTGAACGCCCATTCATACTGTTTGTAAATCTTCGCGACATGGTCGCGGAAACTCTGATGTTTATGCAGTTCCTGCATGAGACTGATCGGCTGATTCGAAAGATCGACACCGATATGATCGAGGTACCATCCCTCCGCGTTCAGCTGGTTCGGCTCACCGATGCCGACAAAGAACTTGTGGAGCGTGCGTCCAAACGCTATATCGTAGTCCCAGCCGGGTCCGGCGATGAGTTTGTCGTTCTTCGAAAGGCCGTCTCGATGCATGAGAAGGCTTCCGGCATAGCAATCATAGGATTTGCCCATCTCATACATGAGATAGAGCTTCGCCCAGGAATCCATATCGAAGTACTTCTGGTACTCTTCCGACTCATAATCTTCCACAGCTGCCCAGGCTTTCAGGAAGTGTTTTTCGATCTGCTTATTGGTAAGACCGGCGGCTTTTGCCCCGTCGCCTATTTCCTTGATGCAGATGCGGTTATTGTAACCGCTGCCGAGGATCGTGACACCGGGGATGGTCCCGATCTCAAACATGCCGGGCAGAGAGAAGGAGTCCGCGTCGATATAGTTGTCGTTTTCGAGCAGATAGCCGTTGTCCGGCTTGTTGTAGTCGTTCTTCGGGGTCACGAGATAGTTCCCGAGGTACGTACCGTTCATCCAGACGTCCATAAAGCGGGTCTTCAGCCCGATGCCGAGATTGTCAGCAAGATCCAGAGCGATCTTGTTGCGCATCAGAGAATTGTCGAGATGGTTCGCGACGAGCGACCACGATTTCGACTTCACGCCCTTGACCATCTTGACGCCGTCTTTTCCGTTATAGGTCGCATCATCGTAGAACGTGATGTTATAAGGCTTTTTCGGGAATTCCCAGGTGGAGTTCCCGCGGCCTTTGATCGTCATATATTTCGTTTTACCGTCGAACATGGCTTTGCCGTAGCAGAGCGTCTCATGCTCGGGGTCTTTGTTCATCGCTTTGACAGTGCCCTTTTTCTCATCGACCGTCAGGTAGAGCGCGCCCACCGAGGAGGACCCGCGTACGGTCTTGATCGTCAGCAGAGTCACCAGACCGCCGCAATTGGCCTGGTATGTGACAGACTGTCCGAGCGGGGCGATCGGCGCCTTGCCGCTCTTGTAGGTCTTGCCGTCTTTCGACAGGGTAAGGTTCGGATCGTTCCAGGAGAAACACATGCCGGAGGGGTCTACATTGCCCGGGAAATAGACCGCGCCGTTCAGGTCGTTGTAATGGAACTTGACCTTGGTCTTCGTCAGAAGGCCGGCCGCTTTATTCGCTTTTACATAGAGTTTGAAATCGGCACCGACATAGACGGAATCGGTTGCGCCGAGGACTTCGCCTAAAATGTCAGGAGTCTGCGCGGCCGGTGCAGTCTGCTTCTCCGCGGCAAAGGCCGGCACAGCGAGCAGGGCGACGAACAGGCACAGCGACAACAGTGCCGCGATCGCTTTTCTCATAACGATACCTCTTTTCCATAAATCATTGTTCCAAAGCTGATTAACAAGGCTCAACCATACGCAAACTTACAGTTAACATTATTATGAACACATGTTAATTATATCCCTATAAGTGTATAGGTTATTTCTTAAATGAATCTTAAGAAAGCGAATGGTTATTCCTTTCGAAACCAACAATTGACAAAGTAAGATCCATTGCGGTCCCACAACAAAAAACCGTCCAACTTTCGTTGAACGGTTTGATGGAGCTGATAACCGGATTTGAACCGGTGACCTCATCCTTACCAAGGATGCGCTCTACCGACTGAGCTATATCAGCATATGGCAGGGGCAGAAGGACTTGAACCCTCGGCACGCGGTTTTGGAGACCGCTGCTCTACCAACTGAGCTATACCCCTATGTAAAAATCTTGGTGGACCATCAGGGACTCGAACCCCGGACCCACCGGTTATGAGCCGGTTGCTCTAACCAACTGAGCTAATGGTCCATACGCGATTTTCGGAGCGCAGGGCCCCAAAAGCTACTTTGATATTATATTGAGAAAGCTATCTAAAGTCAACCCAAAAATACCCTTTTTCCGAAAAAATCAAACGCCGTAAAAATGGAGGTCGCTGGACGCCAGCACATCGCCTTCGTAACAGAGTTTCAGGGAGAAAAACGGGTGCGGTTTTGCCATGAGACGCAGGAAGATCCGGTCCCCTTCCCAGCTCGGAAGATCCGGCACTTCCTCTTTCGGGATCCACACGAGGTCGCCTTCGGGACACTCCTTTACCTCCCCTGTCCAGTCGGTGCAGGTGAAGAGATGCATGTATTCCCCTTCGTACTCATCGGAGACGAACGTGACGATGCCGTGGTACCGTACATCGCCCAGGGTCAGGCCGGTCTCTTCATATGCTTCGCGGCGGGCGCACTCTTCCGGGCTCTCGTCTTCTTCGCACTTGCCCCCTACCCCGATCCACTTGTCGTGGTTCAGGTCATTTTCCTTTTTGGTCCGGTGCAGCATCAGGTACTTCCCGTCCTGTTCGATGTAGATGAGTGTCGTGTTCAGCATGAGTCCTGTCTCCCTTTGGCGATGTACCCCTATTATACGAAAAGGGACCGGCTGACGCCAGTCCCTTTGACAGTTTGTGGATGATCTTACTCGATGACCGGGAGATCGGTGACTCGGTCGGCGATGTCGAGGAAGAAGTTCGCGTAGTCTTCCTTTTTCTCGAGGACGCCCATGTAAGACGTATGGTCTTTGTACTCCTGCGGCATGACGTTCCAGATGCCCGGTTTGATGTTGGCGGGGTCGAAATCCTGCCACGGGTCCTTGAACGGATGATGTGCGGCGGGGATGTTGACGAGGCCGTCGGTCGGCATCCATTCGTCGCCGATCGTTTTGCGTTTGAGGTTGCCGGACATCCAGGCAAACGGACGCATCGGGAGCCACATGTCCTTCGTGCCGGACTGGCCGCCCTTCTTATTTTGTGCGGTGCGGACACCGTAGTAAGCGAAGTAGTAGATGTTGTCGTAAACGGTGTAGTCTTTCGTGAGTTCCTGTGCGCCTTCCCGGCTCAGTTCCCAGTGGATGTTGTCTTCCTTCAGGTTGACATAGTGGAGCAGGAGCGTCGGGTCCCAGCCGACGTGTTTGGTCTGGCTGGAGAGGCCGAAGCGGTCCAGATGGAAGCCGTAGACTTTGGAGAACCAGGTGCCCGAGGTCAGCGGAGCCAGAGAGAAGACGGTGAAGGCCAGCGGTTTGATGATCGGCTGGATCTGCTCCGGAAGCGTGACGCCGTTGTGGACGCCGGCGAGGGTCACACAGCTGTGGACCCATTTCACCTTGCCGCCCTTGAACAGGTCGGACAGGTCGTCGGGGTCGGTGCCCTGACGCTCGATCTCAGAGCCTTCCGCCAGCAGGTGGATCAGCGTGCGGACCGTGGGGCCGCCAAAGCTGTGACCGATCAGGTTGATCTTCTGGATCTTGCCGTTCTCGTCGAGCTCGCCCCAGTTCGGGACATAGCCGGGATAGGTCTTGCCGTACCGCTGATGTCCGTTGCGTTCGGAATGGACCTTGCCATAGTCGACACGGCCGCCCTTGATGTATGCATAGAGTTCGCAGGCTCTGTCCCACATACCGGTGAACATGCCGACAGACGGCGTGTCCGCCTTGTAGCCGGCATCCTGCAGGGTCGTCTTCGCGCTGCCGTTCCACATACCGAAGGTCGGGCAAATGTCGTTGATGCGGTCATCGTTGCCCCAGCAAAGATAGCCGTGGATCAGAACGAACGGATAGTTGTTGGACTTTCTCATAAAATCGATCTCCCTTTGTTTTCTTGTTATACTTTTGACAAAACTGTCCGCGTATAAATTACCAGTAATAGTATAACATGATTTACTTAGTCTGAAGTGCCAAAATCCGTTGCGCTTTTTTTGTCATTTTGACGAATCGCCCGTTTTGTAAAAAAGAAAAACGACCGGTCCGAGAGGACCGGTCGTATCGATTCAATGGTTAGCGAAGGGACGCTCAGTCTTTGGCGACCGGGACGTCTTCCCCTTCGGCTTTGACCTTTTTGGACTTGTCACGGGTGAAGTACGTGACGATCGCGAAGCAGGTGGCGACCAGTGCGAACAGGATGATGCCGACCATCTGCAGCTTGCCGTTGCAGGTGCCGTTCTCACCAAGGAACACATAGTCGTTGAACTTCGTGGCAATACCGCCGATGAGGGTGCCGATACCGCCGAGTGCAGCGATGACGCCGGGGACGAAGCCCTTGGTCTTCAGGAGACCGCGGAGACCGGCGATGATCCCGGCAAGAGATGCCAGCATCAGGATACCGGACAGGATCACACGGCTCATGATCTCGGGCGTGGCGGCGTTGGTGACATCGTCGACATAAGTCGCGAGGGTGTCACGGACTTTCGTGGCCTGGTCGAGGTCGACATAGGTCTTGGTCTTGTCGAGCATCTCGATCTTCTTGCCGTCCTTGTCGTATTTGGCATAGTCGAAGTCCTTGCCGAGTTTGTCGGCGGGAGAAGCGACGACGACCGTGCCGTCTTTGCGGATATAGTTCTTCTGCGCGAGGACTTCATCGAGACCGGCCGCGATCTGACCCATACCGTCTTCGAACATCTTGAGCTGTTTGCGGCCGTCTTTCAGCTGTTTCTGACCATCGTCATAGTCGGAATAACCCTTGGCAAGGTCTTTTTCGCCCTGAGCGACCTGTTTGCGGCCGTCAGCGAGCTGTCTCTCGCCATCCTGGAGCTGTTTCTTACCGGCGGCAAGCGCTTTCTTACCTTCGGCGAGCTGTTTCAGGCCGTCTTCATACTGTTTGAGCTGAGCTTTGCCGTCTTTGACCATCGTGGTGACATACTTCGGCAGGTCTCTGACATCGTTCGGGATGTCGAAGAGGCCGAGCTGCTTCATCAGAGGACGGACGACGCACATGAACCATTCCTGAGCGGTCTCGAAGCCCGGAAGCTTTGCGATGGTGCCGTCACGGAAGGCGATGTACTGGTTGAGATAAGGAATGATCGGCTCGATCTGAGCGAGAGTTTTCTTGCCTTCTTTGTAGGCAGCGGTGTTCTCGTCGATCTGTCTCTGGCCGTCAGCAAGCTGTTTCTTGCCGGCCGCGTAGTCCTTGTAGCCCTGAGCGAGCTGGACTTCGCCGTCTTTCAGCTGCTTCTTGCCGTCTGCCAGCTGGACTTCACCGTCCGCGAGCTGAGCAGCGCCGTCTTCGAGCTGGACAAGACCGTCCTTGTACTGGATGAGGCCGTCGTTGTAGGCTTTCTCGTTCTCTTTGAGCTGGGAGATGCCGTCGGTGAGCAGAACGACAGGGTCGTCACCGTTGGGGTCCCCTTCGAGGAATGCCTTGGCAGCCAGAGCATCTCTGACTCCGAACGCGCCGGCCAGCAAGCCGAAGATGCTGGCGAGGAGGATCAGGATACTGGCAACCTTGTGAAGTGTCTTATTCATGGATCTCTCTCCTTTCTCATAAAAAGACAAAACCAATTCACTCTTGATAATACACTAAGGTGTACGGACAAATCAAGCACGAAAAAAGATCCCGCAGATCGGAGGATCTGCGGGATCGATCTCACATATAGTTAGCCGTTGGCTTTGCCGAATACCTTTTTGATGTTGAGGCCGGCGATGTGCGCGAGACGCTTCGGAGCGTTCTGGAGGACGATGAGCTTGTCACTGTCTTCGCAGCGTTCCATGTTGGAACGGTTCGGATGCGTTCTCTCGAGATGGATGGCATCGAACGCGCACTTGGTCGTGCAGACACCGCAACCGATGCAGGCGACCGGGTCGACGACGGAGGCGCCGCAGCTCAGGCAGCGGGCGGTCTCGATCTTGACCTGCTCTTCGGTGAAGCACTGTTTGTACTCTTCGAAGGTCTTCGCAGTGTCGATACCGGAAACCAGTTCGGGTTTCTGTCTCTTGGAGTTGTCGTAAGACTCAACAGAGATGTTGTTCTTGTCGAACTCGAAGAAGTGTCTGTGCTCACGGCCAAGGGTCAGGGAGTCACAGGTCGGGCGGACGAAGCGGTGCAGGGACTCTGCAGCTTCATGGCCTTCCCCAATGGCGTTGACGACGAAGGACGGACCGTGGTAGACGTCGCCGCCGACGAAGATGTCGGGTACGGAGGTCTGATAGGTGAACGGGTCAGCCTTCGGATAGTTGCCGTGGACGAATTCCATGTCTTCGCCGTCCAGCAGCCCGCCCCAGTCGATGCACTGACCGATCGAGGTGATGACGTAGTCGTCTTCGACCGTGATGGTGTCGTTCTCGTCATACTTCGGAGCGAACTTGTGGTTCGCGACAAAGACGGAGAGGCATTTCTTGAAGACGACGCCGGTGACTTTGCCGTCTTTGTCCTTCAGGAATTCCTTCGGGCCCCAGCCGTTGTTGATGGCGATGTTCTCGGCGAGGGTCTCTTCGACTTCCTCATCGGAAGCAGGCATGGTCTCGCGGGACTCGAGGCAGAACATCTGGACGTCTTCGCCGCCCAGTCTTGCGGAGGTGCGGGCAGCATCGACCGCGACGTTGCCGCCGCCGACGACGACGACTTTCTTGCCGACCTTCATGTTCTCGCCTTCCTCATGGACTTTGGCGAGATGGTCGACTGCGGAGATGACGCCTTCCGCGTCCTCACCCTCGACGCCGGCTTTTCTGGAGCCCTGGCAGCCGATGGCGATGTAGAAGGCCTTGTAGCCCTGATCTCTCAGTTCCTGGATGGTGACGTCTTTACCGACTTCGACGCCGGTGCGGATCTCGACACCGAGTTCCTTGATGACGTCGATCTCAGCGGCGACGACGTCTTTCTGGAGTTTGTAGGACGGGATACCGTAGACCATCATACCGCCGGGTTCGTCATGTTTCTCGAAGACGGTAGGTTTGTAACCCTTGGTGGCGAGGTAGTTCGCGGCGGACAGACCGGCGGGGCCGGCGCCGATGATGGCGATCTTCTCATTCCAATGATCCATCTGGAACGATTCGATCATGACTTCGGGAATGAAGCGGGTCTCTTCGAAGAGGTCGCGCTGGGCGATGAACTTCTTGACTTCATCGATGGCGACGGCTTCGTCGATGGTGCCGCGGGTACAGGCTTCTTCGCACTTGCGGTTACAGACACGGCCGCAGACTGCCGGGAACGGGTTCTCTCTCTTGATGAGTTCGAGGGCCTCGTCATAACGGCCTTCCTTGGCCATCTGCAGGTAACCCTGGATGGCAATGTGCGCCGGGCAGGCGGACTTACAGGGAGCGGTACCGGTCTCCCAGGTCTCTTCCCGGTTCGTGTTTCGGTAATCCGGGTTCATGTGGTCTTTCCACCAGATGTGTTCGTCGCTGTCCTTCATGAACGGATATTCCTGCGGTTTGCCGTCTTTGCACTTCAGTTTCTGGCCGAGTTTGACAGCGCCGGCCGGACAGTATTCGACGCAGCGGCCGCAGGCGACACAGTTGTTCGGGTCGACCTTGGCACGGTAGGCGGAGGCCGTCGAGTTGTGGGTATTGAACAGCATGGACGTCCGAAGGGCGTTACAGGTCTTGACGTTGCAGTTGCAAATGCCGATGACCTTGTCCGGACCGTCCTGGTTGATGATCTGATGGACGTAGCCGCGCTCTTCGGCGGCCAGCATGATCTGGTCGACTTCCTCCCGGGTCACATAGCGGCCGGGCTTTTTGGACTCAATGATATATTTGGCGAAGTCGCCGAGGCCGATGCACCAGCTGTTCGGGTCGTCGGTGCTTCCGTCATCCCGGGCGGTCCGCTCGTTGCGGCAGACGCAGGGCATGGCCACATACGTGTCGACCGCATCGAGCCAGTGGGAGAGGAATTCCCGGCTGACTGCCGTGGACTCGTGCTCAATGGCTTTCTGAACCGGCACGACGTGCATGCCGGCACCGCCGCCGCCCTCGGGGACCATCGAGGCGATCGGGATGGGGCCGAAGCCCACGAACGGTGTATAGGTGGAATACCCGAAGTAGTGGACCAGTTCCGGGTAGTCCTCATACCACTCGGTGTGTTCCGCAGACATTTCACCGCTGCCGATGACCGGGATATTGATGTAGTATTCTTTCCGGCCGTGCGGGTATTCGAATTCACAGAAACCGAGGAAGCACATCTCTTCGAGGACGTCCTCCAGATGCGCTTTCTGCTCCGGAGTCGTGTGTCCGGTGATCTTTGCGATCTCATCCAGGGGCTTCGGCTTGCGAAGGCCCATCTTGACGCCGATCTCCGCCATCTCTTCTGTCATGACGGCAGCCGGTCCGAAATACTCCGGAGAATGACCGTTTTTTCTCTTGAAGAACTGAGAAGAGATCATCTTGGTGTATTCCATGATCGCAGGGTTCGGGTCATCGGTTCCGAATGACGGGACTTTCCCCTGGAGCGCCTCGTCCATCGTATAAGTGTATTTTTTCTTATCCTGATTTGGCATGTATTCTCCCTCCGATCCTTACAGTTCTTTTCCGGCGGTGAACGCCGTCAGGATTTTCGTGGCCGGTTTGTCCACGATCATGAAGTTTGCCGGACTCCCCTGGGTCAGGAACTCGCGCTGACCGACGCCAAATCCGGTCAGTTTCCGGAATGCTTTTTCGATCTTCGTACCGGTCTTCATGTCCGCGAGGATCTGATCGAGTTCTTCCTGATAATCCTCCATGGACATGCCGGCTTTCAGACCCGGGATCAGATAGGCTTCGGGAGCTGTCTTGCCGGGGAAATCGCCCGGTTTATAGCTCAGGATCTTGTCGCAGCTGGGTTCCTTTGAGATAAGGACATTTTCCCCGACCGCCATCTCTTTGACGATCTGGTCCTCGATGATGAGATTCCCCCAGAAGGGGAGCCATCCGGACCCGTCAACGACTAATACGTTTTTTACCATCGTGGGCATAGAATACCTCCTTTTAAACATAATTACCCGATTTCATTCTAGAACAGGCGCTTTCAAGAAGAATGCCACATTTTTCAAAAGTGTGGGCTAATGCCACACAATCGCCATTCTGTGAAATAAAAAAAGGACTACGAACGGGGGTCTTCCTGTTCTGTAGTCCCTTTTCTCTTTTTTTTACTTTGCGCCGCCGGCCATCTGCCAGAAGTAGAGTTCATGGGCAGAAGCCTCGCGGAAGATCGCTTTGAGGTGGTCGAGCGTGGCGCGGTCGAAGTCCTTGCACTTCTCGTTCGTCACCGTGTACCAGTAGTCGCAGTACCAGGCATAACCGGCGTTGACGTAGTCCGCGATGAGCGGTCCGAAGTCGGGGTGGTCGATCGCCTCCGGGTGCTTCGCGACGACCTGTTCAAAGACGTAGCGGTAGCCCCACATGCAGGGGAGCATGGCCATGATGATCTCGGCCTGGGTGCCCTCTTTGCCCCACTTTTTGAGGAAGTCGCAGTAGTCGCGGCACTGGCGTTTCATCTCGGTCTTGTCGATGTCCGCGTCTGTCATGCCGACGCCGGCCAGGATGTCGAGGCGGGTCTTGTTCTCCCCGTCGTCCACGTAAGCGAGCATGCCGCCGAAGAGCTGCATGTCGGCCCAGTTCGGGGCGTCTGTCATGGCGTAGGCGAAGATCTTCAGGTAGTCCCGCAGGTAGATGGAGTCCTGGATCATGTACTCGACGAACTTGTCGTGGTCCAGCGTGCCCTCGCCCATCTCGGTCAGGAAATCGCAGTTCGCGGCCGCATCCCACAGGTCCTTGCTGTCCGTGATCAGCTCGAGAGAGAAACCGGTCGCGTTGTCGAAGGTCGTGGTGAACGGCTCAGCTGCTTCAGCCGTCGCTTCGGCCGGGGCCTCCGCAAAGGTGCCCGTGAGGTCGAAGTTGTGGGCCATGGGGCCTTTGCCCTTGCCGAGGTCCAGCTGGGCGGCCAGGGCGCCGGAGATGTAGTCTTTGGCGCGGCCGACCGACGTCTTCATGTCGTAGCCCTTCGCGAGGTTGGACGCGATGGCGCTCGACAGCGTGCAGCCGGTGCCGTGGGTGTTCGGGTTGTCGATCCGCTCGCCGTGGAACCAGGTCGGTCCCTCCGCGGTCCAGAGCAGATCGTTCGCGTCGTTCAGGCTGTGTCCGCCCTTGAGCAGGACGTCGCAGCCGTAGAGTTTGTAGATCGCCTTCGCGGCCGCCTCCATGTCAGCTTCGGATTCAATGGTCATGTCCGCGAGCACTTCCGCTTCCGGGATGTTCGGGGTGATGATGTCCGCGAGCTGGAGGAGGTCCTCCTTCAGGGTGTCGATCGCCTCTTCCGAGATGAGGCGCGCCCCGCTGGTGGCGACCATGACGGGGTCGACGACGATGTTCTTCGCGTCGTATTTCTGGAGCTTCTCGGCGATGGTCGTGATGAGGTCGGACGACGAGACCATACCGATCTTCACCGCGTCGGGGAAGATGTCTGTAAAAACTTCATCCAGCTGCTCCGCGAGGAAGTCCGGGGAGCTCTCCTGGATGGCTGTCACGCCGGTCGTGTTCTGCGCGGTCAGGGCCGTGATGGCGCTCATCGCGTATACACCGTTCATGGTCATCGTTTTGATGTCCGCCTGAATGCCGGCGCGTCCGCTGGAATCGGATCCAGCGATCGTCAATGCTGTTCTCATGGGTTTGCCTCCTTTGGCGATGTAGCATTACGTTTTCTTACGCGACACAAGGTGGTGCCCCCAATGTGCCGCGGGGTACGGGCAGAGCCCTTACAGATGGATGTAATAGTCCGCTGCCGCGCGGATGGCGTCTTGGTCTTTCGCGCTGGCGGCGTCTTCGACGGCAACGGTCGTGAAGCCGGCCTGTTTCGCGGCGGTCAGCGCGTGCAGGACGTCCTCGACGACGAGGACGTCGGCGTTGCTGACGCCTTCGGCGTCTCCGCCGAGCAGGGCGCGCGCGGCCGTCTCGTAGATGACCGCCTCCCGCTTGGTGGTGCCGAGGCTGTTGCAGTCGAACATGGCAGTAAATGCGTCGAGGAGTCCGAGACGCTCCAGCGCCGCGGTCTCGTACGCCGGTTTCCCGACAGTGGCCAGCGCCATGGGGACGCCGGCGTCGTGCAGGGCTTCGACCAGTTCCCGCATGCCGGGTTTGGCCGGGACTTCACAGACGTAAAAGTGCTCGATGACGTCCGCGAGCGCTTTGTTGATCTCTTCTTCGGAGAGGCTCAGTCCGAACGTCTCTTTGAGATATTTCACGCCCTCGTCGACGGTCATGGTCCACATGGTCTCGTTGAGGTCCCGCTTCTCCTGCTCCGAGAGTTCGATGCCCTGAGTCTTCAGGAACTCGGAGTCGAGGTCCTCCCAGATCGGCATGGAGTCGATCAGCGTGCCGTCGATGTCGAAGACGGCTGCTTTGTATTCGCCATTCTGAATGGCTCTCAATAAGTCTTTCATAAGTTCAAAGCTTTCAGCGTACGTGCCTTCAGGTCCTCGGTGGCGGCTTTGAGATCGTCCGCGGCGTAGATGGCGCTGATGACGGCGATGCCGTCGAGGCCGAGGCCCGCCAGCTGTCCCACGTTGTCTTTCGAGATGCCGCCGATGGCGATGACCGGGATGCTCACGGCTTCGCAGATGGCTTTGACGGTGTCGTGGGACACGTCGTCGGCGTCGTCTTTGGAGCCGGTCGGGAACACGGCGCCCACGCCGAGGTAGTCGGCGCCGTCTTTCTCTGCCTGTACCGCCTGTTCCACGGTCTGGGCCGAGACGCCGACGACTTTGCGCTCCCCGAGCGCCCTGCGGGCCTCGACACACGCCATGTCGGACTGCCCGACATGGACGCCGTCCGCGCCGCACTTCTTCGCCAGTTCCACATCGTCGTCGATGACGAACGGCACACCGTACTCTTCGCAGAGCGCTTTCAGGGCAAGGGCCTCCGTCAGGAGTTCGTCCTCCGTCATGGGGTCTCCCTTTTCGCGCATCTGCACGTAGGTCATCCCGCCCTCGAGGGCCGCTCTGGTGTCTGCCAGCAGACCTTCCCGGAGCGCGTCGTCCGTGACCGGGACGCCCGCCTTTTCAAGTTTCCCCTTCACCCACCAGCGGTCGGTGACGCCGTAGAGGGCGAGGTATTTTTTATCTTTGAAATCGATCATTTACCGCACCTCAAACTTCGCGCCGTCCGCCAGCTGTTCCGGTGTCATGTTGGAGACAGCGTCGATGATGCGGTTGCGGAGCGTCGCGTTGCCGTCGCCCGGCTGCTGGCGGGACTGGCCGATCTCGCCGGCGAGGCCCATGGTGCAGACCGCGGCCGCGGCCGCTTCCAGCGGGGCGTCCGGGTTCGCGACCAGGAAGCCGGTCATCATGCCGGACAGCTGGCAGCCGGTCCCCGTGATGCGTCCCATCTCGGGCACACCGTTGCGGATGACATAGCAGGTGTCCTTGTCCGCGACGAGGTCGATGGCGCCGGTGATGGCGACAACAGCATCGATCTGCGCCGCGAAGGCCTTCGTGAACGCGACCATGTCGTCGAGGTTGTCTTCGGTGACGGCGTCCGCGGCATCCGCGTCCACACCCTGGGTGGTGCCGGAGCCGGCAACGAGGGTCTTGATCTCCGAGACGTTGCCGCGGACGACGTCGAACTTCACCTTCTTCAGAAGGTTGTTCGCGGTGGACGTCCGCAGAGCGGACGCACCGGCGCCGACCGGGTCGAGCAGGACCTTGTGCCCCAGCTTGTTGGCTGTGGCGCCGGCGAGGAACATCGCCTCGATGGTCTTCTCGTTCAGCGTCCCGATGTTGATGTTCAGGCCGCCGCAGATCGTCGTGATGTCCTCGACGTCCTTCAGTTCGTCCGACATGATGGGACTCGCGCCGGACGCCAGGATGACGTTCGCGACGTCGTTGACCGTCACATAGTTCGTGATGTTGTGGACCAGCGCTCCGCCCGCCTTGACGTTCGCGAGGCACTCGGCCAGTTTCTGTTTGCTCATAGCAGTTTCCTTCCTTTCTGTTTGTGGAAACGCCCGTAAAAAAAGGACACACCTGACGGCATGTCCCTTCGGAGTCAAACTCTTGGCTTCCCTACGTTGGCATTATCCAAATCAGGTTCTCCGGGTCGAGACGGTGCACACCGCCTGGGCGATGTACGGAGTCTCCTCTCAGCCGCCATCCGGCAGCTCCCCGCTGTATGCTATTGTACTACGTTGTCGCGTTCAAAACAATGGGTTACAGACGACTGTCTCCCAAACGATGCAGTAAATTGACGGCCATCAGGTTGAACTCGTTCTCGACGTCCTGGAAGTCCCGGACTTTGAAGTTCGGGATGGTGGACAGGAGCGGCGGTTCGAGTTCGTCCACATGGGCGAACAGTTCCTTCGCCTCGTTCCAGAGCATGGCGTCGTCGATGAGGTGGACAAGCTCCCGCTCCTCTTCGGTGAGGTCGCCGAGGCCGAAATGGGCGTAGATCGCCTCCTGGAACCGCGCTTCCACTTCGTCGAAGTTTTTGAGCAGCACCTTGACCGGACGGATGATGTCCGAGACATACGCCTCTGCCCCGTCGTGCAGCAGGCACGCCAGGATGACCCGGTCGGAGTAGCCGCGGCCCTCCGCTTCTTTCGCGCAGTTGATGCAGTGCTGACCGACCGACAGGAAGTGTTTGACCTGTCCGACGCCGCGGCAGATGAAGCTCAGCGGGTGGGCGATGTCATAGAGCCGGATGTCGTCCGGTCCCACGTTTTTCGGGTCCAGCAGGACGCCGGAAATGGTGTTCATCGGGCCGCCGGAGACACCGGTCTCCGTATTGAGGCCCTCTGCGGGCTTGCCTTCTGCGCCGTATTTTTCCATGGCTTCTTTCTCCTCCGCGAGAACCGCGCGGATGGTTTTCAGTTCCTCGGTCTGCAATGCTTCCACTCTCCTTTAGCTTTGCCTGTTATTCGACTGGGCCGTCCGCACCCCGGGCGAACGATTCCTGTCTTTTCCTCTCGGTCTCCCGGTCCTCCTCGGCGATCTGCCGGTTGAGGTTCCCGGTCCGGTAGCCCGTGAGTTCGACGGCCACGTAAGTGTATCCGAGCTGCTTGAAATACTCATCCACTTCCGCGGCGATCGCGGGTTCCGTGACCCGCCGGATGTCTTCCCCTTCGAGTTCGATGCGGGCGATCTCCCCGTCGTTGTGGTCCCGGACCCGTATGTTGCCGAAGCCCAGGTCCACGAGCTTCTGTTCCGCTTTCCCGATCCGGTCCAGCCGCTCGTTCGTGATCCGCTGACCATAAGGGACGCGGGACGCGAGGCAGGCGAAGGCCGGCTTCTTCCAGGTGGGCAGGCCGAGCTCCCGGGACAGGTCGCGGATCTCGCTCTTGTAGAGACCCACGTGTCTCAGGGGACTCTTCACGCCCAGTTCCGAAATGGCGATGAGCCCGGGACGATAGTCCCCGTTGTCATCCATGTTGGACCCCTCGCAGACGTAGGCTTTCCCGTGTTCCTGCGCGATCTGCAGGATGTGGTCGAAGAGACCGTGCTTACAGTAGTAGCAGCGGTCTGCCTGATTTTCCGCGAAGCCCGGGATGGCCATTTCATCTTCGTCGAAGATGACCTGCTCCACACCCAGTTCCTCGCAGAACGCGATGGACTCATCCCGCTCCCGCAGGGGGAAGGAATGAGAGGAGGCCGTCACCGCGAGCACATTGTCCTTCCCCAGCGTGTCCACCGCGACTTTCAGAAGAAGGGTGGAGTCCACGCCGGAAGAGAATGCCACGGCGACCGTGCCGAGAGACTTCAGGTAGTCCTGAAGCGCCAGGTATTTTTCCTGAGTTGTCATAGTCATGTCTCCATAGAATACAGTTTCCCGAACGGATCACTCACTCTCAGAGATCGTGCCGCCGCCGACGACCGTGTCTCCCTCATAGAGGACCACGGCCTGGCCTTTTGTAATGGCCCGCTGCGGTTCGTCAAAGACGACCTTGATGCGACCGTCGTCCATCGCTGTCACAGTGGCCGGGCGGTCCGGCTGCTTGTACCGGACCTTCGCCGTCACGCGCAGCGACTCGCCGGGCTCCAGCCCGGGGACGCTGATCCAGTTGACGTCCTCGGCGAGGAGCGTCGTCGTGAACAGGTCGTCGTTCAGCCCGAGGTACACTTTGTTCTCCCCGGGGTCGACTTTGGTGACATACATCGGTTGCGGCAGCGCGAGGCCAAGGCCTTTCCGCTGGCCCACCGTGTACCTTATGATCCCCTTGTGCTCGCCTAGGACGCTGCCGTTGCGCACGTCCACGAACGCTCCGTGGGGGTACGTTTTGCCGGTGTACTTCTCGATGAAGTCGGTATACCTGCCCGTCGGCACGAAGCAGATGTCCTGGCTCTCGTGCTTCTGCGCGTTTCGGAACCCGGCCTCTTCCGCCACGGCACGCGCGTCGGTCTTGCTCATGGCGCCGAGCGGGAAGCGGATGCGGGCGAGCTGTTCCTGGGTCAGGTTGAAGAGCACATAGCTCTGATCCTTCTCGAGGAACGCCGCTTTCTTCAGCTCCCAACGGCCGGTCTCGTCGTTGTGTTCGACCCTCGCATAGTGCCCGGTGACGATGAACTCACAGCCGAGCGCGTCCGCCTGGCGGAACAGCTCCTCGAACTTGAGATACCGGTTGCAGTTGATGCACGGGTTCGGCGTGCGGCCGTTTTCATAGGCGTCCACAAAGGGGTCCATGACAGTTTCTCGGAACTGCGCCTTGAAGTCCACGACGTGGTGCGGGATGTCCATCTTGAGACAGACCAGGACCGCATCCGCCACGTCGTCGTCCGTGCAGCACGCCTTGTCCGGCCGCACCTCGGCGTCTTCGTGGTCAAAAAGGCGCATGGTGACACCGACACAGTCAAAGCCCGCGCGCTTCATGAGAAGCGCCGAGGCGGACGAATCCACTCCCCCGCTCATCGCGATCAACGCTCTGCTCACAGTGTCACCTCCTGAACCGTCAAAACTGTAAGTTATTATATTATAAGCGCCCCGCCACTGCAAGCACGGCGCTTTTCTCATGCCCATGAACAAAAAGTTCACGCCAAATGCATTAAAAAGCATTTTAGCGTGAACTATTTCTTGAACTTTTCTCCTTGCCACCGGGAAAGAAGACCAATTCTCACGCTAATTTCTTCTATTCGCATTTTAGCGTGTTTTTTTCTTGAATGTTTCCCTTTGTCGGCAGAAATGACTCGCTTTATATCACGCTAAATGCTCCTATTCGCTTTTTGGCGTGAATAATACTCAATTATTTCTCCTTGCTGGCCGTGAAGGAGAGCTTTTTGTCACGCTAAATGCCCTCATTCGCTTTTTAGCGTGACTTCCAGGGAAAGCGAGCCTCCAGGATGCGGATGAACTGGTCCATGGTAAATGGATGCTCCGCAGTTTCGAAGGTGAAGAGGAAGTTCTGACCAATGACATAGCCATTCTCTTCGTACAGACGGATCTTGTCGAACATACTGTGCTGGTACCCCTCGTCGTCAACCATCCCGAAGTGCTCAAAAACCACTTCCTCCCGCGTGACGGGATCAAGAATCGTGAAGTCAGGGTAACGCCAGGTCGGCCGACAGTTATCGATCAAATCGAGGCGCTTCTCATAGAGATAGTCGTACCCGTGGTAAAACATATAGTCTGCCTGCTGTGCCTCTGTCTTGGAGCAAACCATATCTCCTTTTTCGGTCGGAAAGGGATGGTCATTATCAACCAGCGGTTTTCTGGCGTAATCCTGATTTAGCCAATCCTGTCGAAATACTTCATCGGAACGCACTGCTGGAACGATGAAGATCTGTTTCTCCGGCAAACACTGATCAAAGACATCTTCGAGTTTTGGCATTTCGCTATAGTCCAGAAATGCATGCAGTTTGCGAAGCTCCTTTTTCACGATGAGAAGCGCCCTTTTGTCATATTCCTTCTGAGCAAGCGCAGCAATCGTTTTCCGCTGGGACTTGTCGAGGTAAATGCGGCGTCCATCCTCCATCACAAGGTAATAACCAGCAAAGGTGGCACGCGCTTTTTCATTTGAAAAAGGCACCCTTTTCTTCCGGCTGGTGGAAAGTCGGCCTGTCGGAGAAGAAGCGAGGCTTCTTTCCAGCTTTGCCTTTGTTTTTTCCAGAAACCGCTTCCGCTGGAGCAGCTCTTTTCGGGTGGGCATCGTGATCGACTCATGATAAAGAGACATATGGGTTTTCCTTTCATTGTGAGATTGTAAGAGCCATTACACAATGATCGTTTTATCATGGGCCACTCGGTCGTTTCCACAGATTCACTTCGGCGGGTTTCAGCTTAGCATGCCACCTCGTTTTATGTCAATCGCACATAAACTATACGAGCCGACAAGTATACTCATTTTTCGTGCATAGCGCAACATTTTCTATACGTTTGCGTATTGCACTTTGACGAGGTGAAGCGCTGCGCACGGGCATCCTGCACAACCGGAGCGCGTCCCTTTTGTGCAGCAAGAACATTGACCGGGTCAAAAAAGCGCGAGTAAACTAGTTGTGTACAGGATTGTGATCCTTGCGTGTGAAGCAATTGGAAGGAGAGTGTGAGAAAAGCAAAAGCTTTGGGAAAGCAATTAGAGAAATCGGAATACAAACCATAGGAGGAAAGTAATGGGTAATCTGTTAACCGCGCTGCCTCAGTCAGCGATCAAATATTCCTATCTGCACTCCGACACCGACGCGTTCCGCAGATTGTATGAGAAGATCTACGGCCTCGCGGAC
>JAZOTY010000137.1:0-2533 GCA_045657845.1 Acutalibacteraceae bacterium
ATGCGCAGGTACCAGACGTCCTTGGACTTCTGGACGACGTCGGAGTGGCAGATGTCGCACTTGCCGCCCTGGGAGTCCTCGTTGGAGAGGACGACCTTACAGGAGGGGCAGTAGTTGACGAGGGTCTTGTCGCGGAAGGCAAGGCCGTGGTCGAACATCTGCAGGAAGATCCACTGGGTCCACTTGTAGTAGTCCTCTTCGGTGGTGTCCACGACGCGGGTCCAGTCGAAGGAGTACCCGACCTTTTTGAGCTGGTCGGAGAACTTCGCGATGTTCTGGTCCGTGACCTGACGGGGGTGCATGCCGGTCTTGATGGCATAGTTCTCGGTCGGGAGGCCGTAGGCGTCAAAGCCGATCGGGAACAGGACATTGTAGCCCTGCATCCGGCGTTTGCGGGACACGACTTCCAGGCCCGAGTAGGCCTTGATGTGTCCGACGTGCATGCCGGCGCCCGAGGGGTACGGGAACTCGACGAGGCCGTAGAACTTCGGTTTTTCAGAGAAGTCGACGGCATGGAACACGCCGGCGTCTTCCCACTGGTCCTGCCATTTTTTCTCGACAGACTTAAAATCGTAAGGCTTCATTTCTCAACAGTCCTTTATGGTTAAGATGGTTTATATACGTGGGGTTGGGCGATTTACAGTTCAATTTCCTCGGCGTCTGCCCAGAGGCGCTCCAGGTTGTAGTGGGCGCGGGCATCGGGCTCGAAGATGTGGCAGATGACACTGCCGAAGTCGATGAGGTACCAGTCGGAGGCTTTGCCTTCGAGGTGGCCGGGGACGCCGACTTCCTTCATCTGGAACTCGACTTCTTCTGCAAGGGATTTGACCTGGGTGTTGGACGTACCGGTCGCGAGTACGAAGTACTCGGCTACGAAGGTGAGGTCCGCGACCTTCAGGACTTTGACTTCCTGGGCCTTCTTCGCGTCCAGGACTTCAGCGATTCTTTTGGCTTCTTCTAACGATGTCATTAAGATGGTTTCCTCCAATAGATACTTGTCTTATGCTTTGCTGGCAGATTCTTCGAAGGCGGCGCCGAGTTCGGCGGCCACTTCGTTATACATGGCGAACGTGTCATAGTTCACGACACGGTAGCGTTCTAACAAAGAGATGAGCGTGAATCGCCCACCGATGAGGATGGCCTCATCCAGGTTCCGGTACGCGGCTTCCCGCACGCGCTCCACTCCGGGGTAGTCCCGCTCGATGGACACGTAGTCCGCGACGTAGAGGACCTTTTCCAGGGGGCTCATGTTGGGCCGTCCGGTTGTATGGTATTTTATAGCACGGATCATATCCGCGTCAAGGATGCCGAGCTCGTCCCGGATGAAGGCTGCGCCGGCCGGTGCGTGCCAGAGTTTTTTGTTCTGGATGACGTGGTCCGGCAGTTCATCGCCCAGCTGTGTCATGTACCGTTCCTGTTCGTCCCAGGGGCGGTTTTTTTCGATGTCGTGGAGCAGGCCGCAGAGGTAGGCTTTGCCGGCGTCCACGCCGTTGAGTTCCGCCAGTTCTTTTGCGGCGTCCGCCACGTTCAGGGAGTGGGCGTATCGGCGTTCGTCGACCTGGTTTTTCAGGAGTTCTTTGTACTCTTCGACTTTCGCGAGGTGCGCTTCCAGTTCCTCCGGGGTCAGTTCCCGGGTGCCGGCGGTGCAGACGTTGGCCGCCTCTGCCGACTGGAGGGCCACTTCCAGCTCCGGGTTCGCGGGGTTCTCCCACAGTTTTTTCAAGGTGTCGTCGCTCATTGGTATAACCCCCGTTCCAGAATGTAGTCGAGGACCTTCCGGTCCAGCAGGTAATTGAGTTTTTCTTTGGCGATCGGCCTCTCCGCCTTTTTGACGAGCGTCCGGACTTCCGTGGAGCTCACCGGGAAGGGTTCACTCTCGAAGAAGAGGAACCGGCCGGCGTCATACTGTTCCGGATAGTGTTCCTTCGCGAAGGCCTCGAGTTCCTCCACCGTACACTCGTGGGAGCGGATCGTGGAGACCAGGACCGCGCCGTCAAGGACCCGCTCCGGGTACCTCCAGTGCGGCAGGTACAGGAGCATGTCGTCTCCCATGACGAAGTAGAACTCGGCGGGGGTCTTCTCACCGGTCTCCGGGTCGACCTCGTCGTACTGCTCGTGCAGGTCTTCGAGGGTCATCCAGGTGTAACTGGTGTCTCCCCGGGCGATCTCATAGTCCGAGACTTCAAACGGCGTCTCTTCTTCGACGGTGTCTTCGTAGCAGAGTCGGCACATCGCCAGACGATCTTCGCCGGAGGCGAGGTCGGGCGCCGCTTTGTGGGGCGGCACGAACGTCGGGATGATGAGCACCTTGTCGAGGGGCAGGCCGATGGCGGCCATCTGGTCACGGAAGTCTTCCGCGATGTGCCGGTGGCCTTTGTGAGGCGGGTTGAATGTCCCGCCGAAGATCCCGATGCGCATAGGGTTGGTCCTCTCTGGTGCTCTCGCTTTGGTTCTTGACTGCTGCTTGCCGGTCGCTTACCGCTTCTGGCGAAGCTTGTGCGTGCCTTTGGCTTCCAGTTTCGCTTTCCGCTTT
>JAZOTY010000138.1:0-10073 GCA_045657845.1 Acutalibacteraceae bacterium
TTCAATAATGTAACCGATCGTACGTCCCTTGTTTTTCACAGACGCGTACATCGCCGAGAAATCCTGCACCGCGCCGAAAAAGACGCCGCCGACCAGGACCCACAGCAGTACCGGGACCCAGCCGAAAACAGCCGCCTGGATTGGTCCGTTGATCGGGCCCGCGCCGGCGATGGACGCGAACTGATGCCCGAATACGACCGGCGTGTCGGCTGGCTCATAATCGACGCCGTCCCGCAGTTCGTAAGCAGGTGTCTTCGCTTCCGGATCGATCCCCCAGGTCTTTTCGAGCCAGCGGCCGTACAAAAGGTAACCGCCTCCCAGGAAAACGATCGCGATAATGATCATGATCAAACCATTCATAATTCATCCTCCTTTTCTGACTATTTATTATAGCAAAAAACTCCGCCGATAGCGGCGGAGTATCGCTTGTTTTTGTTTACAAAGAGTGCTTCCTGTCCCGGGCATCATTTTGCCCGAGATACCTTCTTTTCGCCATGACAGGCGGTCTTTTGTCTCTTAAAACCCTTTTATAGCTCTTTTTTACCGCCTAATTTCCTGATTTCGGCAATGCAAGCGGTAAGAAACAGGGTACTTTTCGAAGGGGAAACGCCAAATTACCGCCGCCTATCCCGAAATAACAGAAACAGGCGGTAAAATAAGGGACGGATTCTTCGGATCGCTCTCATATTTACCGCCGCTTTTCTCGTTTTCAAAGAATCAGGCGGTAAATAGCTGGTATCTCTCTTGATCGGACTCTCCATTTTACCGCCGGTTTTCGTGTTTCCGGCAAAAGAGGCGGTAAATGGCACCGCTTCTCTCGCTATGCCGGCAGAAAACCACCCTTTTCCTTGATTCCGGCAAAACAGGTCGTCTTTTTTACAGCGATTTCGGAGCATTTTTCTCAAAAGACCACCTTTTTCTCTTTAACAAGAAAACAGGTGGTCTATTTTCTTGTGCAAATCAATCTTTTTTTCGATTGGAACCACCTGTTTTTCTGCTTTCGCCAAAATGGATGGTCTTTTTCTGGGCGTTTGCCTTTTGCAACGTGAAATCGAACCACCTGTTTCGCTCGATGCAGGAAAAAGGGTGGTGATTCTCTGCCGAAAGGCTGTTTTTTGGCTCAAAAGAAACCACCTTTCTCTCTCTGCGAAGAAAAAAGGTGGTTTTTGACGCCGGAGCTCGTCAGAGGTCCACGGAGTCGGGGCAAAAAGCCCCTTGGTCCGGGACCTGTGGCGCCTCCTCGCACCGGCTGAACCGTTCTCCCGGCAGGCCGAAGGGCACACCTGTTCTTTGGCCTGATGTCTGCCCCGCACAGCAGAAAAGACCCTTGTCAAGACCGGCGGAAGCAGCCGCAGGCAGCCCTGACAAAGGGTCTTTGCTATTTTAACGGAGGAAGCAGCTCACTTCGTTCGGCGCTGCTGTTTTTTGTGTTCCGGCGGGACGAGGCATTTCGGCTCGTACCCGATGAGGTCGAAGCGGTGCGCTTTCCGGAGCGCTTCCCGGACGAGGGCGTGGTTCTTCGGGTCGCGGTACTGGATGAGGGCGCGCTGCATCGCCTTCTCGTGCGGGTCGGTCGCCACGTAGACCTCGTTCATGGTCAGCGGGTCGTAGCCCGTGTAATACATGCAGGTCGAGACGGTGCCGGGCGTCGGGTAGAAGTCCTGCACCTGTTTCGGGCTGAGTTTGTGTTTGTTCAGGTACTCGGCGAGCAGGATGGCGTCTTTGAGGCGGCTGCCCGGGTGGGACGAGATGAGGTACGGGACCACGTACTGGTCCATCCCCAGCTGGGCGTTCACCTTCTCGAATTCTTCGACGAACTTGTTGTAGACGTTGACGCCCGGCTTCCCGATCTTCGAGAGGACCGCGTCCGAGACGTGTTCCGGCGCCACGCGCAGCTGGCCGCTGACATGGTGTTCCGCGAGTTCCTTCAGGAAGTGCGTTTTGTAGTCCGCGAGGACCACGTCATAGCGGATGCCGGAGCGGACGAAGACTTTCTTCACGCCGGGCAGCGAGCGCAGTTCCCGCAGGAGTTCGAGGTAGTCCGTGTGGTCGGTGTCGAGGTTCGGGCAGACCGTCGGGTAGAGACAGTGACGGTCCTTGCAGGCGCCGAGGGTCAGCTGCTTTTTGCAGGCCGGGCGCCGGAACTCGGCGGTGGGGCCGCCGACGTCGTGGATGTAGCCTTTGAAGTCCGGCTCTTCCCGGTACCCCTTCGCCTCTTCGACGATGGACTCGTGGGAACGCGCCTGGACGATGCGCCCTTCGTGGAACGTGAGCGCGCAGAAGTTGCACTCGCCGTAGCACCCGCGGTTCGAGGTCAGGGAATACTTGACCTCGGAGAAGGCCGGGATGCCGCCGGCCGCGTCGTACATCGGGTGCCAGTCCCGCATGTAGGGCAGCGCGTAGACGTCGTCCATCTCCTGCATGGTCAGCGGTTTCGCGGGCGGGTTCTGCACGACGAACCAGCCGTCATCATAGGCCTCGTAGAGCCGTTTGCCCGTGATGGGGTCAGTGTTCTCATACTGGGTCCGGAAGCTGCGGGCGTACGCCTTCTTTGCCTTTCCGGCGATCTGCGGGTCCTTCTCCCCGTTCGCGGCGGAGATCTGCGCGAAGTCCGGCAGGCGTACGGCATCGTAGATGTCCTCTTCGACACGGGTCTTGTACACCGTGCCGTCGATGAACGTGATGTCGGAGATCGGGATGCCGGCGTCCAGCGCCTCGGCGATCTCGATGATGGAGTGTTCCCCCATGCCGTACGAGATGAGGTCCGCGCCGGAGTCCAGCAGGATCGACCGGCGCACCTCGTCCGACCAGTAGTCGTAGTGACCGAGACGGCGCAGGGACGCCTCGATGCCGCCGATGATGACGGCGGCATCCGGATACGCCTGCCGGATGAGGTTGCCGTACACGATGACCGCGCGGTCCGGGCGCCGGCCCGGCTTCCCGCCGGGGCTGTAGGCGTCCAAGGCCCGACGGTGTTTCGTGACGGAGTAATGGTTCACCATCGAGTCCATGTTGCCGGACGAGACGAGGAACCCGAGACGGGGCTCGCCCAGAGCTTTGACGCTCTCCGGGTCCTTCCAGTCCGGCTGGGCGAGGAAGCCGACCGAGAACCCGTGCGCTTCGAGCAGCCGGCAGATGATGGCGGCGCCGAAGCTCGAGTGGTCGACATATGCATCGCCGCAGACATAGACGAAGTCCGGCTGCCCGATGCCGCGTTCGGCGAGGTCTTTCTTCGAGACCGGCAGGAACCCTTCTGCCATGGCGATGCACCTCCTTTGGGAAATCTTCAGTAAGTATACCATAAAACCCGGGCGGTTTTCCCGCCCGGGTCTCATTCTTATTTCAGCACACCAAATGCGGCGTACGGCGGTGCCACCGGGTCGGGACCCGGTTCTGCGCCCCTGCCGCAGTTCGTGACGAGGACCTGTCCGTCCTGCAGGCGGGCCCAGAGGTCCGGCGAGACGGGTTCTGCCTCGCCGCTGTAGTTCGTGACCACCGTCAGGGTCCGGCCGTCCAGGGTCCGTTCATACGCGAGGACCTTTTCGTTGCCGGTCTCGAGGAACCGGATGTCCCCGTCCGAGATGATCGGATACTCCTTGCGGAGCCGGACGAGCCTGCGGTAGTACTGCAGGATGGAGTGCGGGTCGTTCTCCTCCGCCTCGACGTTGATGGTCTCCCAGTTCCGGGACATGCCGAGCCAGGGGGTGCCCGTCGTGAAGCCGGCGTTCGGTTCTGCCGACCACTGCATGGGCGTCCGGCTGTTGTCCCGGGCGCGGTTGGCAAGCACTTCCAGTGCATCGCCCACGGACACACCGCTCTCGAGCAGGATGTGGTAGTAGTTGATGGCTTCGACATCGTCGTACTGTGAGATGTCGGTGAAGCCGGCGTTCAGCATGCCGAGCTCCTCGCCCTGGTAGATGTAGGGCGTGCCGCGCAGCAGGTGGATGAACGTGCCGAGCATCTTGGCGGAGCGCGCCCAGTACTCCCCTTCGTCGCCGAAGCGCGAGACCACGCGGGGCTGGTCATGGTTGCACCAGAAGACCGCGTTCCAGGCGTTGCCCTTCGCCATCTCCTCCTGCCACTCGCGGAAGAGCGAGTAGAGCAGCCGGTAGTCCGGGGGCATGAGCGCCCATTTGCTTCCGTCTTTGTAGTCCACCTTGAGGTGGTGGAAGTTGAAGCACATGGCCATCTCGTGGCTGTCCGGGTTCGAGTATTTCAGACAGCTCTCGAGGGTGGTCGACGCCATTTCGCCGACGGTCACATAGTCCTCGATGCCGGTGTCCTCCACCAGTTCCCGTATGAACTCGTGCACGCGGCGGCCGTCCCGGCAGAAGCGGGAGCCGGGGCCGGAGCCCTCGAAGACCTCCGGTTTGGAGATGAGGTTCAGGACGTCGAAGCGGAATCCCTTCACGCCCTTCGCCTTCCAGAAACGGATGACGTCTTTCAGCGCCTCCCGCACCGCCGGGTTCTCCCAGTTGAGGTCCGGCTGCGACGGGTCGAACAGGTGCAGGTACCACTTGTCGAGGGACGGGACATACTCCCAGGCGGAGGTCCCGAACGAGGCCGTCCAGTCGGTCGGCGCGTGGCCGTCGACGCCGTCCCGGAAGATGTAGTAATCCATGTACTCCGGGTCTCCGGTCAGCGCCTTCCGGAACCATTCGTGTTCCGCCGACGTGTGGTTGAAGACCATGTCGAACATGAAGCCCATGCCGAGCGCGTCGGCCTCGGCGATCATCGCCTCACAGTCCTCCATGGTGCCGAACATCGGGTTCACGGCGCAGTAGTCCGCGACGTCGTACCCGTTGTCCTTCATCGGAGACGGGTAGAACGGCGTCACCCAGATGTAGTCCACACCGAGGCTTTTCAGGTACGGCAGGCGGGAGCGGATGCCGTTCAGGTCGCCCACTCCGTCGCCGTCCGAGTCCTGGAAGGACTTGATGTAGATCTGGTACACGGTGCTTTTTTTGAAGTCACTCATGTCGTGTTCCTTTACTCCGCGCGCGCGATGACGGTTCCGCCGGCCGCGGCATCGAGCCCCGCGTCGAACCGGAAGTTCTCATAGCCCGCGTCATCCGTGATGACCATCATGGTGATGAGCGGATGGCCGGCTGCTTTGATTTTTTCGGGGTCGAAGGTGATGAGCTTGTCGCCCGCCTTGACCTTGTCGCCCAGTTTGACATGGATCTCGAATCCGTCACCGTTCATCGCGACCGTATCGAGACCGACGTGCAGCAGATATTCGATGCCGTTCGCCATGACGAGGCCGACGGCGTGGTTGCTGCCGTCCATCACCTGGACGACCTCGGAGTCTACCGGGGCCACCAGGACCGTGTCGGTGGGATCGATGGCGATACCGTCACCGAGGATCTTCGCGGCAAAGGTCTGATCCGGGACGTCTTCGATGGCGACGGTCTTGCCGGACAGGAACGCCTGGAAGTCCACGGGGGCATGGGCGGCGACAGCCGCTTCCTGCTCGGCCGCTTTTTCGACGGCGAGAGCTTCTGCCTCGGCTTCCGCAGCCGCTTCGAGGACCGCTTCGCGGTCAGTGCCCTTGCGGTGACCGACGATCATGGTCAGCAGGAACGGAACGACGATGGCGATCGCCATACAGATGGCGAACCACATGATCGACTTCGGCTGGATGGACAGGATGCCCGGGACGCCGCCGACGCCGATGGCGTTTGCCGTAACACCGGACGCCGTGCTGACGATGGCCGCCAGAGCGGAACCGGTCATACCGCAGAAGAACGGATAGACATATTTCAGGTTGATACCGAACATCGCCGGTTCTGTGACGCCGAGCCAGCAGGAGATCCAGGACGGGATGTTGAGTTCCTGTGCTCTCGCGCTCTTGCGCTGCAGGACCATCATGCCGAGGACGGCCGCGCCCTGTGCGATGTTGGAGAGGGCGATCATCGGCCACAGCATGGTCCCGCCGTAGTCGGAGATGAGCTGCAGGTCGATGGCGTTACTCATATGATGGAGACCGGTGATGACGAGCGGTGCATACAGGAAGCCGAAGATGGCGCCGAAGATGACGCGGAACGAGCCGCTGATGCCCGCATAGACGACGCTGGAAATGGCGGAGCCGATCTTCCAGCCGATGGGTCCGAGGACGAAGTGCGCCGCCATGACCGCCAGCAGGATGCTGAAGAACGGTACGATGATCATGGACAGCACCTTGGGCGAGATCTTCTTGAAGAACCGCTCGAGGTAGACCAGTGTGAACGCGGCGAGGATGGCCGGAAGGACCTGGGACTGGTAGCCGATCATGTTGACCTGGGCAAACCCGAAGTCCCACTTGTTGATGGTGCCGTCCGCGAGGGCCTGCGCCACGCCGTACGCGTTCGTGAGCTGGCCGGAGACGAGGGTCAGACCGAGGATGATACCGAGCATCTCGGTGCCGCCCATCTTCTTCATGATGCTCCAGCAGAGGCCGACCGGGATACCGACGTGGAAGACGGCCTCACCGATGAGCCAGAGGAAGCTGTCCATACCGGCCCAGAACTGGCTCTGCTCGACCAGGGTCATGCCGCCGAAGATCGCCATGCTGTCGATGACGTTCCGGAAGCCGAGGATCAAACCGCCGGTGACGATGGCGGGAATGAGCGGAGCGAAGATCTCCGCGATCGCCGTCATCAGTTTCTGGATGGGATTCTGATTCTGTTTGGACATGTTCTTGACCTGGTCCTTCGAGACTCCGGACACGCCGGAGACCGCGGCGAACTCATCGTAGAAGTCCGCGACTTCGTTGCCGATGATGACCTGGAACTGTCCTGCCTGCGTGAACGTGCCCTTGACGGACGGGATGGCTTCGATCCGCTTGATGTCCGCGATCTTCGGGTCGTTCAGGACATACCGCATGCGGGTGATGCAGTGCGACACCGCTGCGATGTTGCCGGAACCGCCGATCGCTTCAAGCAGTTCTCGGGCGTCGTCGGTGAATTTACCCATAGATTCTCCTCCTTTTGTTGCATAGATACTTTTTAAAAAAACATACTGTTTTGGACACCTTCATAATAACTGGTAAACGTATGGTTCGTCGACCGAAATCGACACGTAATAGTGCACAATCCTTCCGGCGAATGATTGTGCAGAACCACCAACGCCAAACGGCGGGTTTTTCGTGCATTTACGCATTTCCTGTACTATAATGTAGGTATCTTGAATAAGGAGCATCCCCTATGCTGAATATCAACGCAACCAAAAACGAATCCACCCTGACCCTCGAGCTGGAAGGCCGTCTCGACACCGTGACGGCGCCGGAGCTGCAGGCCGCCATCGATGAACAGATAGAAGGCGTCAGCAACATCGTCATGGACTGTGAAGACCTCGCCTACATCTCCAGTGCCGGTCTGCGCGTCCTCCTGACGGCCCGGAAGTCCATCCAGGGCGACCTCATCCTCAAAAAAGTCGCTTCCTCTGTCCGGGATGTCCTCGAGATCACCGGCTTTGTCGACATTCTGACCATCGAGTAACCAGGAGACGATCATGTTCAAAAGACTACGTAGCAGACTGGTAGTCAAGCTCGTCGCCGGGTTCATCTTCATCCTGCTGCTGTTCGGTCTCCTCACCAGTGTGATCGGTTACCAGCAGTTCACCCGTTCCCTCGACGAGCACTATGCCGACAACGGTTACCGCATCTGCCGCCTCGCCGGTCATTTGCTGGTCGCCGACGACATCATGGACTACCTCGACCCGGAATACATGGCCTCCGAGGAGTACAAGATCACTATGCGTCGCCTCGACGTCATGACCCAGGACCTCGATGCCGCCTTCATCTACGCGATGGTCCCCCTCACCGAGGACTGTTCGCAGGTCAAGTTCCTGTTCGAGACACAAAACGAGAACTTCGGACTGAAGGCCTACGAGCCCGGTTATGAGCGGGCCGCCGGCAGCGAAGAGTACGCCTACAAATACAAGCTCATGATGGAAGGCAAGAGTGAAGAGGAACACGTCTTCCGCTCCGCGAGCGAGACGACCACCGGTGCCCATGTCAGTGCGATGATCCCCATCAAAGACAAGGACGGCAAGCCGGTCGGCATCCTCTGCGTCCAGCGCCAGATGGAGGCCCTCAGCGAGACCCGGAACGGGTACCTCATCAACATCGCGGTCACCACCATCCTCATGATCGGCATGGTCGCCCTGCTGTTCGACTGGTTCCTGAGCAGCCGTGTGGCGAACCCGGTCCGGAAGATCGCGTCCGAGACCGTCCGCTTCTCCCGTGAGAACACGCTCCCGGAGACCCCGCTGACCGACCTGACTCCGGGCGAGGACGAGATCAAACTGCTCGCCATGCACGTCGACAAGATGGAATACGCCATCATGAATTACACGGAGAACCTCAAGAACCTCCGGTCGGAACGGGACCGCATCGAAAGCGAACTGTATATCGCGAACGCCATCCAGCAGGACGTGATGCCGACCGAGTTCCCGGCCTTCCCGGAACGGGACGAGTTCGACCTCTACGCCACGATGGACCCTGCCCGTGAAGTGGGCGGCGACTTCTACGACTTCTTCTTTATCGACGACGACCACCTCGCCATCGTCATGGCGGATGTCTCCGGCAAGGGAGTCCCCGCGGCGCTCTTCATGATGGTCACCAAGATCATCCTCAAAAACCGCGCCATGCAGGGCGGCAGCCCCGGAGAGATCCTCGCCGACGTCAACCGGCAGCTCTGTGACGGCAACCGGCAGAACATGTTCGTCACGACCTGGCTCGGCATCCTCGACGTCTACACCGGCGAGCTGGTCACCGCCAGCGCCGGCCACGAATTTCCCGCCATCTGCCGGGAAAACGGCGAGTTCGAGTTCCAGAAAGATCACCACGGATTCGTCCTCGGCGGCATGAGCGGTTCCCGCTACAAGGAAGACACCTACGTCCTCCAGCCGGGCGACTCTCTGTTCGTCTACACCGACGGTGTGGCGGAGGCGTCGAACGCGGAAGACGAGCTCTTCGGCATGGACCGTATGCTGGATTCTCTCAACCGATCGCCCCATGCCGCTCCGGACGAGCTCATCGGGATCCTGATGGACGACATCCGCGCGTTCGCCGGCGACCGGGAGCAGTTCGACGACATCACCATGCTCGCGTTCCAGTACAAGGGACAGCAGAGCCACCTTCGCACGCTGAAGATCGAAGCGGCCGTCGACAACCTGCCGCAGGTGACCGAGTGGATCGAAGAGATGCTGCAGATCCTCGACGTCCCGATGAAGGACCAGATGCAGATCAACCTCGCCGCCGAAGAGATCTTCGTGAACATCGCGAACTACGCGTACGCGCCCGGCGTGGGCGATGCACTCATCCGCATCGGTTACGACATGGACACCCATACCGTGAAGCTGACCTTCCTCGACACCGGCACCCCGTACAACCCGCTCGGGAAGGAAGACCCCGACACCACCCTCTCCGCGGAGGAACGGGCCGTCGGCGGCCTCGGCATCTACCTCGTCAAGGAGACGATGGACAAGGTCTCCTATCTCCGGCACCAGAATTTCAACATCCTCACGATCGAGAAGAACATCGAACGGCCGGAAGGGATCTGACCGCAGGATACAACAGAAAAAAGCCCGCCGAATGGCGGGCTTCTTTTTGTCTGTTTACGCAGCCGGTTTGACCGGTTTCGTTTTGTACTTCTCCACGTCCATCTCCCCTTCGGACTTTCCGATGGTGATGGTGGTCGAGAGGTCGCCGATGATGTTGGAACCGCAGCGGAACATGTCGAGGATGGCGTCGATACCGAGGATGAGTCCCAGCGCGCTGGTGGGGACCCCCATCATCGTGAGGATGGACGTCATCGAGATGATGCTGGAGTTCTGGACCGCGGAGTCACCCATCGACAGGATGAAGACCGCGAGGGCGATCGTGACGATCATGTTCGGACTCAGTGCCACCCCGTAGAGGCGGGCGAACAGGACGCTGCAGAGAACGAAGTGGACGCAGGCGCCGTCCATGTTGATGGTCGCACCGAGGGAGGTCGTGAATGCCGTGACCCGGGGCGAGACGCCGAACTTTCGAGTACAGAGTTCCATCGAATACGGCAGGTACGCTCCCGAGTAGTTCGGCAGTCCGG
>JAZOTY010000139.1:0-109116 GCA_045657845.1 Acutalibacteraceae bacterium
GTACTCGACGCCCATTTCCTTCAGCATGGGAGCAGCAACTTCGCCGGTGAAAGCGCCGTTGGCAGCCCAGTGGCAGTTTTCAGCGCCGACTTTGATGTTGGAGCCGGCAGTCTCTTCGAGAGCGACCTGAAGGTCGACATAAGGAACACAGATGACGACGTCGCAGTCTGCGTTTGCAACGAGGGGTTTGAGCTCAGTAATGAGCGCCTTGGCCTCGGACGGAGTCTTGTTCATTTTCCAGTTGCCGGCGATGACGGCTTTGCGAAGTGCTTTGTTCATTGGAATCTACCTCTTTTTCGATTGATACAGATTGTTTATACAAAAGACTGAAGATATCAGTCTTTGTCGGCCATTGCGGCAATACCGGGAAGCTCTTTGCCTTCGAGGAACTCGAGGGAAGCGCCGCCGCCGGTGGAGATGTGGGTCATCTTGTCGCCGAGACCCAGCTGGTTGACGGCTGCAGCGGAGTCGCCGCCGCCGATGACGGATACGGCATCGGAGTCAGCCAGTGCCTGCGCAACGGCAAGGGTGCCCTGGGCCGTGGTCGGGTTCTCGAAGACGCCCATGGGGCCGTTCCAGACGACCGTGGCCGCCGCGGAGACTTCTTTTGCGAAGATCTCGGCGGTCTTCGGACCGATGTCGAGGCCCATGCTGTCGGCCGGGATGGCATCGGTGTTGACGACTTCCACTTCGATGGGAGCGTCGATCGGATCCGGGAAGGATTTGGCGATGACGGTGTCGAGCGGAAGGACGATCTTGACGTCGTTCTCCGCCGCTTTCAGGAGCATTTCACGGCAGTAGTCGAGCTTGGTGTCGTCGACCAGAGAGGTGCCGATCTCGCCGCCCTGCGCTTTGACGAAGGTGTAAGCCATGCCGCCGCCGATGATGAGGGTGTCAGCCTTGGTCAGAAGGTTCTCGATGACGTTGAGCTTGTCCGCGACCTTGGCGCCGCCAAGGATGGTGACAAAGGGTCTCTTCGGGTCTTCGATGGCTTCCCCGAGGTATTTGATCTCTTTCGCGATGAGGTAGCCGGAAACGGCTTCGTCCACATAGTCGACCACGCCGACGGTGGAGCAGTGAGCGCGGTGGGCCGTGCCGAACGCGTCGTTGACGAATACGTCCGCAAGGGAACCGAGTTCTTCGGAGAACGCGGGCTCGTTCTTGGTCTCTTCCGCTCTGTAACGGGTGTTCTCAAGAAGGACGATGTCTCCGTCGTTCATGGCAGCGACCGCTGCTTTGGCGTTGTCGCCGACCACGTTGTCGTCGGGGGCAAAGGTGACGGGCTGACCCAGGAGCTCGGCGAGGCGTGCCGCGACGGGAGCGAGGGACAGTTCGGGCTTCGGTTCGCCCTTCGGTTTGCCGAGGTGCGAGCAAAGGATGACTTTGCCGCCGTCCGCGACGAGTTTTTTGATGGTGGGGAGGGCAGCGACCAGACGGTTTTCGTCGGTGATCTTGCCATCTTTCAGCGGGACATTGAAGTCACAGCGTACGAGGACTTTTTTGCCTTTGACGTTGATGTCATCAACGGTCTTTTTGTTGAGTTTCATGATGTATCCCATCCCTTCATGATGAAATTTGTTGGTAAAACAAGACCAATTCTATTATATAGGATTTTCCCCTATAGTCAAAAGATTAACAACAGTTTTTTCGAACAATTTCAAAATGCTGTATCACAGGTCATTGACGTCGGTCCAGCGGTACCGGTGGAGTTCTCCGGAACACTGCAGTTCGGGGTAATCCCACTGGCGCAGGACCTCGTAGACGCCGACCGCGACGGAGTTCGAGAGATTCAGGCTGCGGCATTCATCCATCATGGGGATGCGCACGCATTCGCCGGGGTGGGCGAGGAGCAGTTCCTCGGGCAGGCCGGCCGTTTCCTTGCCGAAAAAGAGGTAGGCGCCGTCCGGGTATTCCGGGTCGCTGTGGCGATGTACCGCCTTCGTCGTAAAGAAGAAACAGGCGGCGTCGGGGTGCTTCCCGAAGAAGTCGTCGAGGCCCTCATAGTAGGTGAGGTCCAGGTACTGCCAGTAGTCGAGGCCGCTGCGTTTCAGGTGTTTGTCGGTGACCGTGAACCCCATGGGCTTCACGATGTGGAGCCGCGCGCCGGTGCAGGCGCAGGTGCGGGCGATGTTCCCGGTGTTCTGCGGGATCTCCGGTTCGACCAGAACGATGTTGAGCTCAGCCATGGTGTTCCTCTTTCCGGTGACGCAGCAGGCTGCGGTGGATGTCCCGGACATTCGTGACGAGCCTTGCCACGCCGAACAGGAAGACGAAGATCTCCAGTCGGGCGATGAGCATGGCGACGGTCAGGATCCCGAGGGTGGGGGCGGACGCGGTGGCCGCCGTGACGCCCACGGAGAGCCCGATGGTGCCGAGGGCCGAGACGAACTCGATGAAGGAGTCCTGGATGCTGTAGCCGCAGAGCATCAGCGCGAATGTGCCGATGCAGGCGATGGTGAAGTACGCGATGAGGTAGGCGTAGTTCTGGCTGATCTCTTCCCGGGAGACGGTGCGGCTCACGCCGAAGCGGCGGATCTTGCGGGGACTGACGGTCCGCTCCGAGCGGAGACTGTCCCGGAAGTCCCAGTAAAGGCTCTTGGCGCCGAGGGCGAACCGGTATGCTTTGAGGCCGCCGGCCGTGGAGTCCGTGTTGCCGCCGATGAACATGAAGAGGATGGCGGGGACCAGAGCGAAGCCTGCCACATGCAGGTAGTCGTTCACATTGGTGAGGCCGGTGGTGGTCAGGATGGAGATCATCTGGAAGAACGACTGGTCGATCGCCATCAGGATGGACGGGGACACATGGTCGAGCACCAGCTGGACCGCCCCGATGGGTCCCGCGATGGCCAGAAGGATCATGACGCAGCGGACCTCTATATGGCTGAAATAGTCTTTGAAGCGGCCCCGGAACAGCAGGGAACTGGCCATGAAGTTGGTGGCGCCCATCAACATGAGGACCATGGTGATGATGTCGATGGGGACGCTGGCGAAATGGCCGATGCTGTCCGGATGGATGGAGAACCCGCCGGTGGCGACGGCCGAGATGGAGTAGTTGACGGCGTCGAACAGGGGCATCCCGGACAGGACGTACAGGATGATGCCCGCGATGATGAAGCAGCCGTACAGGGTGAGGATGGTCCGGGCGGAACGGAAGGGGCTCGTGGAGAGCCGGTCCGTATGCCCTTCGGCCGTGAAGAGCTGCATGCCGTAATAGTTGGCGAGGATGGCGGTCAGGACCAGGACGAGGCCGACGCCGCCGATGAGGTGGAGGAGCGACCGGTACAGAAGGACGAGGTGGCTCACGGCCGTGACATCGGTGACGGAGAGGCCGGTGGTGGTGAGACCGCTCATGGACTCAAAGACGGCCTGAGGGGCGGAATAGCCCACCATCATGAAGGGGATGGAGCAGAACGCCACCGCGACGATCCAGAGCAGGAGCAGGATCATGGAACTGGCGTGTTTGCGCAGGACGAGAGCCCGCTGTCCCCGGCTGCAGAGCAGCAGAAGACCGCCGGTCAGCAGCGTGGCTGCCGCCGGGATCAGGAAGGCCTTGGCCTCATGGGACTCTTCCGGCCAGAAGATCAGAAGGAAGAGCGGAGCCAGGAGGATGACCGTCAGCATCAGGCAGAGAAAGCCCAGCGACCGCACCAGAGCGATGCGGTCCATGCGTAAGGAAGCCTGTGGACTCATAGCGTTACCCCTTCAAAGCTTTCAGGACGAGGTCCTGCTGGCCGGGAGCGGTCAGGATGTAGAGTTTGTCTCCGGTCGTCAGGACGTCGGTACCGGAGGGAACGACCATGGAGCCGTTCGCGCGGATGATGCAGCCGATGATGGTGTTGCCCGGCAGAGTCATCTGGATGAGGTTGCGGCCGATGCACTGTTCATCGCCCTTCAGGACGACGGAGAACAGGTTGACCCGGTTGTCCTCGAGCGGCAGGGTCTCGACGAGATCCTGGATGGTGGCGGCCTCTGTCAGGAATTTGGCGACCATATGGGTGGAACTCAGAACGTGTCCGACGCCCAGCTCCTGGAACAGCTGCACGTTTTTCGGGTTGCGGACCGTGCAGACCGTGTGGGGGATATGGAAGCATTTCTTCGCGAACTGACAGACGGCGAGATTGGTCTCGTCGCGTTCCGACAGGGAGACGAGGACGTCCGCGCCTTCGATGCCCGCTTCGGTCAGCACGTAGAACCGGGTGGGGTCTCCGTGGAAGACCGGCAGGTCGTGGTGGGCCGACAGTTTTTCGCAGTATTCTTTATGCGCGTTGATGACGGTGAGCTTGTGGCCGTTTTCCTTGAGGTTTTCAATGAGGAAGTCGGTCTGCTCATAGCCGCCGGCGATGACGATATGCATGCTCAGTCCTCCTCTCCAAACAGGAATTCAAAGTCTTTTTCGAACTCTGCCAGGGACAGGGTGAAGGGGAAGATGCCCCGGATGGGCAGATCTTCGACCAGTTTTTCGTAATTGGCGTCGTCGAACCGGGCAAAGACGGTGGGCACCTCGTAGATCCGGCACGCGATCTGTGCCAGAAGGTTGTTGCGGCTGTCGTCGCCGGTGGCGGCGACGAAGAGATCTGCCGTCTCGATGCCGGCACGGACCAGCTGTGCCTCATCGATGCCGTTGCCCTGGAGCAGGAGCCCTCCGAAGGACTCGGACAGGCGTCGGAAGGCCTCCGGGTCTTCATCCATGATGGTGACCCGCAGACCGTGCTCTGCCAGGTATTCCGCGACGTGCCCTCCCAGCCGGCCGCAGCCGATGATGAGGGCAGAACGTTTCTTTTCAAACATACTGAATCATCTCCACAAGAGAGAAAGACCGGGAAGGCCGTGCTTCCCGGTCTTCGAAATTTAAGCCAGGTTTTTGAGGCTTTCTTCCAGAAGGTTGATCTTATCTTTGATTTTTTCTGCCGAAGCACGGTCTTTTTCCACGACCGCGGCCGGGGCGTTGTTGACAAAGCCCGGATTGTTCAGCTTCTTCTCGAAGAAGGCGAGATCTTTCTGCGCCTTTTCCAGTTCTTTGGTGAGCCGTTCCTTCTCGGCGTCCAGATCGACGAGCTCATTCATGGGCAGGTAGATCTGCGCGTCGGCCGTGACGATGTTGACCGCGCCTTCGGTGTCGAAGTCGCCGCCGACCGTCACTTTCGTGGCGGAAGCCAGTCTCTGGATGTACACGACGCCGGCCCGGAAGGTGTCTTCGAAGGGCGTGTCGAAATGGACCGCGGACTTCTTCGACGGGGGGACGTTCATCTCGGCGCGGCGCGCGCGGATGGCCCGGACCGCCGTCATGATCCGCTCGAACTCGGTCTCTTCGGCAGAGAAGTCGAGCGCCCCGGTGTACTCCGGATAGGAGGCCAGCATGATGGTGTCGCCTTCATGGGGCAGGGACTGCCAGATCTCCTCCGTGAGGAAGGGCATGAAGGGGTGGAGCAGCTTCAGCATGCCGTCCATGCAGTAGATGAGGACGGTCTTCGCGGTCTCGGCGCCCTTGCCGCCTTCCTGGAGACGGATCTTGGAGATCTCGATGTACCAGTCGCAGAACAGGTCCCAGATGAAGTCGTAGAGCTTGGCCAGGGCCACGCCGAGTTCATAGCTGTCGATATTGTCGCTGACCTCTTTGCAGAGGGTGTTGAACTTGGAGAGGATCCACTTGTCCTCGATGGCGAGGTCTTCGGCGGCGGGGAGTTTTGCCGGGTCCTCGGAACCGTCGAGGTTCATGAGGATGTAACGCGCGGCATTCCAGATCTTGTTGCCGAAGTTCCGGGATGCCTCGACCTTCTTCTCCGAATAGCGCATATCGTTTCCGGGGCTGTTGCCGGTGACGAGCGTGAAGCGGAGGGCGTCCGCGCCGTATTTGTCGATGACGACCAGCGGGTCGATGCCGTTGCCGAGGGACTTCGACATCTTCCGGCCCAGTTCATCGCGGACGATGCCGTGGATGAAGATGGTGTCGAAGGGGTAGGTGCCCATCTGCTCCACGGAGGAGAAGATCATGCGGGCGACCCAGAAGAAGATGATGTCGTAACCCGTGACCAGCGTGCTGGTCGGGAAATAGTGTTTCAGTTCCGGGGTCTCATCCGGCCAGCCCAGCGTGGAGAAGGGCCAGAGGGCGGAGGAGAACCAGGTATCGAGCGTGTCCTCGTCCTGGCGGATGTGTTCGCTGCCGCAGTGCTCGCACTTGCAGGGCGTGCCGCGGGAGACCGTGATCTCGCCGCAGTCGTCGCAGTACCAGGCCGGGATGCGGTGGCCCCACCAGATCCTGCGGGGGGTGGACCAGTCTTTGATGTTCTCCATCCAGTGGTAATAGGTCTTGTCGTAGCGGGACGGGACGAACTGGATCTTGCCGGAACGGACGATGTCGATGGCCGGGTCCGCCAGCGGTTTCATCTTGACGAACCACTGCTTCGAGATGCGGGGCTCGACGACGGTGCCGCAGCGGTAGCAGGTGCCGACGTTGTGTTTGGTGGGCTCGACGCGGACCAGAAGGCCGAGTTCCTCGAGGTCTTTGACGACCTCTTTCCGGCACTCTTCGGTGGTCATGCCGACGTATTTCTCCGGCACGTTCTCGTTCATGTGACCGTCATCGGTCATGACGTTGACGATCGGCAGGTCATGGCGAAGACCGACTTCGTAGTCGTTCGGGTCATGCGCCGGGGTGATCTTGACGACACCGGTCCCGAACTCGGGGTCGGCGTGTTCGTCGCCCACCAGAGGGATCTCCTTGTTCATGAGCGGCAGGAGGATCATCTGGCCGATCTTGTCCTTGTAGCGGGGGTCCTCCGGGTTGACCGCGACGGCGGTGTCGCCGAACATGGTCTCCGGACGGGTCGTGGCCAGTTCCAGATAGCCGGAACCGTCCGCGAACGGGTATTTCAGGTGCCAGAAGGCGCCGTCTTTCTCTTCATATTCGACCTCGATGTCCGAGATGGAAGTCATGCAGTGGGGGCACCAGTTGATGAGGCGCTCGCCGCGGTAGATCAGGCCTTTTTCATACATGTTGTTGAAGACTTCGATGACGGCCTTGGAGCAGCCTTCATCCATGGTGAACCGCTCCCGGTCCCAGTCGCAGGAGGAACCGAGCTTCTTGAGCTGCTCGACGATGCGTCCGCCGTACTGACGGCGCCAGTCCCAGGCGCGTTCGAGGAACGCTTCCCGGCCGATGTCTTCCTTCGTGATGCCTTCCTGCTTCATCGACTCGACGATCTTCGCCTCGGTGGCGATCGACGCGTGGTCGGTGCCGGGGACCCAGAGGGTATCGAACCCTTTCATCCGGTGATAGCGGATGAGGATGTCCTGCAGGGTATTGTCGAGCGCGTGCCCCATGTGGAGCTGCCCGGTGATGTTGGGGGGCGGGATGACGATCGTGTAAGGGGTCTTCTTCTCGTCCGGTTCTGCGTGGAAGTACTTGTTCTCCTGCCAGAAGTCGTAGATCTTGTCTTCGAACTCTGACGGATCGTACTTGGTCGCAAGTTCTTTGGCCATTTGGATGCCTCCAATAAAGAATATATTTCAAACAATAGTTAGAAGTATTATAAAGGCTTGCTTTTCGATTTGCAAGATTCTATAATTTCTGTCAGACAACTTTTCGAACGACGTTTCATCGTTTTCACATCCCATAGGAGGACCTATGATACTCGAACAACTGCTCGAAGACCTTGCGACCGCTTCGGTCACGGGACCGGACACAGCGCTTCAGACCGACATTTCCGATGTCGTCTACGACTCCCGCAAAGCGGTCAGAGGCACGCTTTTCGTCTGCATGGTCGGCGCCGAGACCGACGGCCACAAGTACGCGAGGAGCGCCTACGACGCGGGCTGCCGCGTGTTCGTCCTGGAAGCGGGCCATGAGGAAACCGCGAACCTGGGCGATGTACCGGAAGAGCCCGTGATCATCGTGGTGGAAAACACCCGGGTGGCGCTGGCGAAACTCTCGGACACGTTTTTCGGCCACCCGTCCGGAGACCTCAAAGTCATCGGCATCACCGGCACGAAGGGGAAGACCTCGATCACCTACATCCTCCAGTCCGTCCTCGACCGGGCGGGCGTCCCCACCGGGCTCATCGGCACGGCGGGCGCGTCCTGGAACGGGAAGCAGGTGCCGACGGTCAACACGACCCCGGAGTCCTATGAGATCCAGAAACTGCTGCGGCAGATGGCGGATGACGGCGTGAAGGCCGTCGCCATCGAAGTGTCGAGCCTCGGCGTCAAATGGCACCGGACCGACTTCCTCGAGTTCTTCTGCGGCGTCTTCACCAATATCTCGCCCGACCACATCGGGGGACATGAGCACAAGACCTACGAGGAGTACTACAGCTTTAAAAAAGCGTTCTTCTCCCTCTGCGGCCAGGCGGCCGCCTGCGGGGACGACCCCGCCGCGGCGGACATGCTCGAAGCGGTCCCCGGCCGGAAGATCTTCTACGGCCTCTCGGAACACAATGAATTCCGGGCGGAGAACATGGTCCCGACCCGGTCCGACGACTTCATGGGCATCCGCTTCGACCTTCTCCGGAACGGAGCAAAAGCGGACACCTTCGAGATCAGCCTGCCCGGCGACTTCTCGGTCCACAACGCGCTGGCGGTCCTCGCGGTCTGCGAGCTCATGGGGCTCGACCTGGAAAAGGCGAAGGAAGGCCTGCGGACCGTCCGCGTCCCCGGCCGCTGCCAGATCAAATATCTGTCGAAAGACTTCGGCATCATCATCGACTACGCCCACAACGACATCAGTCTCGAGGGCATCATCAAGACCGTCCGGGCGTACGGCCCGAAACGCATCATCACCCTGTTCGGCTCCGTCGGAGACCGCGCGCAGCTGCGCCGGGAGGAACTGGGGACCACCAGCGGCCGGCTGGCGGATTTCACGGTCATCACCGAAGACGACCCCGGGTATGAAGACCCGAAAAAGATCGCCGACGAGATCGCCGTGTTCGTCGAAAAGGCCGGCGGCGCCGGCAAGTACGTCGTCATCCCGGACCGGGAAGAGGCCGTCGCCTATGCCGTCGCCATGCTGGAGCCGGGAGATTTCCTCCTCTGCTGCGGCAAGGGACATGAGCGTTTCATGAAAGTCCGGGGCAAAAAAGAGCCCTTCAATGAAGAACGATGCATCGAGGAAGCCCTGAAAAAACGGGGCATCGAGCTGTAAGGAGAAAGCATGTATACATTCCGAACGGAAACCGATTTTGAAAGCTTTGACCGTTTTGTCGAGGAACACCACGGCCAGTACCAGCAGTGTTCCCTCTGGCCGAAGGTCAAGACGGCCTGGGCGCCCCATTTCTATTCCGGCTTCGACGAGGCCGGGGAGCGGGTCCTCACCTGTCTCGTCCTGGAGCGGGATCTCCCGCTGGCGGGCAAGCTCTGGTATGTGCCCTACGGCACGGTGTCCGACATTTCCAACGAGACGCTCCAGAAGGAGTTCGCGACGTTCATCGCCGCCGAAATGAAGGCGCACAAGGCCTTCTGCACCATCATCGACCCGCCGGTCCCGCTGCGCATCGACGGCGAGCCTCAGGAAGAGGGCCATGCCGCCCACAAACTCCTGACCTCCCTCGGCTATCAGCTCAACGCGGACCTGCCGTCCTATACCTATAAGCACCCGGTGCAGACGCTCATCCCGCTGCGGGACGAGAACGGGGAACTCATCCCCGGAAAGCAGCTGCTCAAAAAGTGCGAGAAAGGCGTCCGGTACTCGGTCCGGGTCGGGGAGTCCCGCGGCCTCGACTGCGAGACCTATTCCTTTGAAGATGTCCAAAACGACCCGGCACTGCTCGACGCGTTCGTCTCCGTCATGGACGACACCTCCGAGCGGAACGACTTCGTCCACCGGGACAACAGCTACCTCATGCTGCTCTTTGAGACGCTGAAGGATTACACCGACATCATGATCGTCTACTACGACAAGGCGAAGGACACCGCCCTGCAGAATGCCCGCCTCAAAGAGCGCGAGCAGAAAGAGGCGGCCCTCGAGACCGCGCCCCAGAAAAAGATCAAGGGGCTCAAAAACGACATCGATGTCATCGACAAGAACACGAAAAGTTACAACGAACGCATGGAAGAGACGAAGGACTACCCGGCCGATGCCCGCATCCCGGTGGCCGGCGGCCTCACCATCCGTTACGGCGGCTTTGCCAACTGTGTCTTCGGCGGGACCCGGAACATCGTCCGGAACAACACCCGTTCGAGCCACTATATGAACTACCTCCGTCTGCTGCGGAGCATCGACCTCGGGATGGATTACCACGACCTCGGCTACGTCCTCTGCGACTCGCCCGAGACGATGGAGGCGGACGGTTCGCTCGGCCCGCTGTCCCCGAACGAGGACTTCGTCGGCATCAGCAAGTTCAAACTGAGCTTCGGCGCCCGGTACACGGAGTATATCGGCGAGTACATCCTCGTCGGCAATGCCTTCCGTTACTGGCTTTACAAAGAGCTCATGCCGAAGGCGAAAAAGGCCAAGATGACGGTCGTGCGGCTCCTGAAGAACCGCTGAGACCGCGAGCAGGAGGAACGGTATGCGCACCCTGACTTTCACCGTCCCATCCGAATACCAAGACCGCAAAGTCCTGCATTACCTGAGAGGCTGTGCAGGGCTTTCTTCGCGTGTCATCCGGAACCTCAAAACGTATGAGGACGGCATCCTCCGAAACGGGGAGCCGGTGCGGACCATCGACCGCCTTTCCGCGGGCGATGTACTGACCGTGAACCTGCCGGACGACCCCGCCGAACAGCTCCCGCCGATGCCGGATCCGGAGTTCCTCGAAGGGGAGCTGCCGGAAGTCCTCTACGAGGACGAAGATCTGCTGATCGTGAACAAGCCGGGGACCATGGCGGTCCACCCCTCGCATAACCACCAGGGCGACACACTCGCCAACTGGATCACGTATCACCGGGTGCAGGAGGGGAGAGATCCGGTCATGTTCCGGGCCGTCGGACGGCTCGATAAAGGCACGTCCGGCGTCGTCGTCTGCGCCCTCAACGCCTATGCGGCGGACCGGCTGCAGCGGGGCGTGGAGAAGGAGTACCTGGCGGTGCCCTCCGCGCGCCTGACCGGCAGCGGGACGATCGACGCCCCGATCTTCCGACCGGATCCGATCATCACGCTCCGCGTCGTCGATGAGCGGGGAGACCGGGCCGTCACCCACTGGGAGGCCCTCGAGACCTTCGACGACCGGACCCTCTGCCGGGTCCGGCTCGAGACCGGGCGGACCCATCAGATCCGTGTCCATTTCGCCTCCATCGGCGCGCCGCTCATCGGGGACACCCTCTACGGGACGCCGTCCGGAGAGATCGCCCGGCACGCGCTCCACTGCGCTCACGCGGAGCTGACGCACCCGGTGACCGGCGAACGGATCGTCGTGAATGCTCCACTTCCGCAGGATCTGTCTGATTTGTTGAAACGGTGAGTAGACAAATGTGGAATGTTGTCAAATTAAATGGGACAATCCGGTTTTTTATGTAGAAATCGCTCAGAGTCTATGTTAAAATTCTATTTGATTTCGAAACTCACTCGAGCTGGACAGTGAGTAGAATACAGGAGGAAAAATCATGTCCATCAAATGTGAAGAAAGATTCTTCGAATCCACCGACCGTAAAGATCGTGTCCGCTATCTGACCTGGACCGATGACGCTGTCGAGACCAAGGCTGTTGCCCTCATCGCGCACGGTGTCTGCGAACATATCGACCGTTTCCACGGCCTTGCGGAGCATCTCGCCAAAGCCGGTTACGCGGTCTACGGCGAAGACCATGTCGGCCACGGCAAGACCGCTATGGGCGAGGAGCAGAACCTTCGCAACATCGGCAAGTGCCCGAAAGGCGCTGACAAGATCGTCATCAAAGATATGCACAAGATGAGAGACATCGCGGTCTCCGAGCATCCCGGCCTTCCCGAAGTCCTGGTCGGCCACTCCATGGGTTCCTTCATCGCCAAGATCTACGGCGCCAACTACGGCAAAGAGCTGGCCGCCACCGTTTACTGCGGTTCCGGCGACTTCTTCGGCAACCCCTTCCGCTGCCTCATCTACCCGCTGGTCCCGCTCTTCACCGCGGCTCCGGTCAAAGATATCGAAGTCAAAGTCACCAACAACATGTTCTCCACCGGCTGGCTTTCCCGCAGCAAAGAGAACCGTGCTGACTACCTGAAAGACCCGATGATCACCGTTTACTACACTCCCGGCCTCATGGCCATGCTGGGCGCTCTGGCTGCCCGCTCCGCCGGTACTCTCTGGGCGAAGAAGATGCCGAAGGACCTTCCCGTCCTCGTCGTCGCCGGCACCCAGGACCTCGTCGGCTTCTGCGGCATCGGCGTTCGTTTCGCCGACCGCTGGATGGACAAAGCCGGCATCAAGGACCACACCACGAAATGGTATCAGACCTATCGTCATGAGCTCTTCCGCGACGACTGCAAGGAAGAGGTCTACAACGACATCACCACCTGGCTCAAGTCCAAAGGCCTTCCCGGCTGAGCCAGCTGAGATCCTCAAATCAGGACCCTGTTCCGATTCCGGAACAGGGTCTTTTTCGGGAGATATCGATTTGTACGAATTCATCGCCCCGGAGCGAAGTGAAATCGGATAATTTGCCGATTTTTGTCCGGCTACTCCAAAAACGCCTTCCGAAGACTTTTCAATTATTGCAACTGGTGGTATAATATCTCAGATTTAAGCACTATATATACTAATTCTTACTTTCGAGAAATCGTGAAGAGCGAAATCAGGAGAGTGAAATTTTGGATAAGTTTTGTATCAACGGAGGGAAGCGACTGGAGGGAGTCGTCGACATCAGCGGAGCCAAGAACTCTGTCGTCGCCATCCTGCCGGCCACGCTGCTGGCGGAAGGCCCCTGCCGTATCGAGAATATCCCCGACATTTCCGACGTCACCTGCATGCTGGAAATGCTGGAGGCAATGGGTGCCCGCATCCGTTCCATCAATCCTCACACCTATGAGATCGACACCTCGGTCATCAGTTCCTATACCGTACCCTATGAGCTGACCCGTCATCTGCGGGCGTCCTACTACCTGCTGGGTGCCCTGCTCGGCCGCTGCTCCACCGCCCGTGTCGCTATGCCCGGCGGCTGCGACTTCGGCGGGGTCCGTCCCATCGACCAGCACCTCAAAGGGTTCGAAATGCTCGGCGCCACCGTCTCCATGGAGGAGAACGCGTTCGTCCACGCCAGAGCAGACCACCTGACCGGCAACTCCATCTACATGGACGTCGTCTCGGTCGGTGCCACCATGAACATCATGCTGGCCGCCGTCAAGGCGAGAGGCCTCACGGTCATTGAAAATGCCGCGAAAGAGCCCCACATCGTCGACCTGGCCAACTTCCTGAACTCCATGGGCGCCGATGTCCGCGGCGCCGGTACCGACGTCATCAAGATCCGCGGCGTCGAGAGCATGCACGGCTGCGACTACTCGGTCATCCCCGACCAGATCGAAGCCGGCACGTACATGGCGGCAGTCGCTGCCTGCGGCGGCGACGTGCTCATCCGCAACGTCGTTCCGAAGCATCTCGAATCCATCATCGCGAAACTGGTCGAAGCCGGTGTCACGGTGGAGGAAGACGACGATGCCGTCCGCGTCATCGCGGACAAACCGCTGACCAAAGTCAACATCAAGACCATGCCCCATCCGGGCTTCCCGACCGACATGCAGCCTCAGATGGCAGCGGCCCTGTGCCTTGCCAACGGCACCAGCATCGTCTCGGAAGGCGTCTGGGACAGCCGGTTCAAATATGTCGATCAGCTGACCCGTATGGGCGCTCACATCGAAGTCAACGGCAAAGTGGCCATCATCCAGGGGGTCGACCACCTGAACGGATGCCCGGTCAAGGCCTATGACCTTCGCGCCGGTGCCGCCATGATCATTGCCGGTCTCGCCGCCGTGGGACACACGGAAGTCGAGAACGTCATCTTCATCGACCGCGGCTACGAGAACGTCGTTGAAAAATTCTCGGCTCTGGGCGCAGACATTTCCCGCGAACCCATTCTGGACCATCCCGACAAGATCCAGAACGCGGGCTGAACAAACGACAGGGGGTGCGTTCCGAACGCACCCCTTCTTTTATTCTATCGAAAGGGGGAGACCGATGAGCGGCGAAGTCTTCGGGACTCTGTATTCCGGCAGCAGCGGCAATTCCACGTACATCGGGGACCGCACCGGCGGCATCCTCGTGGATGTGGGCAAGAATGCCAAACAGACGACGCTGGCGCTGCGGGAGATCGGTGTATCGCCCGAGCAGATCCATGCCATCTTCGTGACCCATGAGCACACCGACCACATCTGCGGGCTCCGGGTCTTCGCGAACCGGTACCGCATCCCGGTCTACGCGTCTCTCGGGACGCTCGAGGCCCTCGATGAGAAAGGCCACCTGAAGGGCGATTTCCCGGTGTTCCAGATGACGGATACCGCCGACATCGGCGACTTCCACGTACAGTGCTTCCACACGTCCCACGACTGCGCGGAGGGGATGGGGTACTCCATCACGCTTCCCGGCGGCAAACGGGTCTCGGTGGCCACGGACCTCGGCATCATGACCGAGGAAGTGAAACGTGTCCTCCTCGGGAGCCAGGCGGTCCTGCTCGAGTCGAACCACGACCTCGGGATGCTGTTCAACGGGCCTTACCCCTATGTGCTGAAACAGCGCATCAACTCCGAGTTCGGCCATCTCAACAACGACGACGCGGCGGACACCGCGCTGGAACTCGTCCGATCCGGGACGAAACAGCTCATTCTCGGCCATCTGAGTTCGGAAAACAACCTGCCGGACCTCGCGTACCAGACCACCGCGTCCATGCTGCTGACCGGCGGCGCGCGGGTCGGCGATGACTGTCTTCTCGACGTGGCTCCCCGCCACCGGACCCTGCTGACGGAGGTGCCCTCATGCTGAATGTCACCCTCATCGTTCCCGGAAAACTCAAGGAGAAGTACCTCGAGGCGGCGCAGGACGAATACAGGAAGCGATTGACCGCCTTTTGTAAATTGAATATAATAGAGGTTAGCGTAGAACGTCTGCCCTCGGAGCCATCGGACGCGGAGATCGCCGCGGCGCTGGAAAAAGAGGGGAAACGCATCCTCGCATCGGTCCCCAGTCAGTCTTATACGTACGCCCTCTGCATCGAGGGGAAACCGCGTACGTCGGTCGAATTCAGCAGAGAGCTCGACCGTCTGGCCGTGAGCGGGACCAGTCATGTCACTTTGATCATCGGCAGTTCCTACGGGCTGTCCGATGAAGTCAAACAGTTTGCAGACGCGTCACTTTCCATGTCGGAGATGACCTTTCCTCATCAGCTGGCCCGCATCATGCTTCTGGAGCAGCTCTACCGCGCGTTCCAGATCCGATCCGGCGGAAAGTACCACAAGTAACATCAGGAGGACTTATGGCACGGCGTAAAGATAAATACGATGTCGATCCCGACCTCATCCGTTCTCTGGAGGAGGATCCCGACGACTACGATTACGATGAAGACGAATACGACTATGAAGACGATGCCCTGACATCCGGCCGGGTGAAATGGGCCTGGGTCTTCCTGTTCCTCGCGCTGGGTGTTCTGATCGGCGCGCTGGTCTTCTCCTTGTTCAGTAAAAACCAGGCGAAGAACGCGGTGACCACCACGATCACGACCAGTATCGTCTCGACCGAGAACGAGCTGCTGACCCCGACCGAACTCACGTCGGCCGTGGCGTCCACCGTCACCGAAGAGGGCGACACCACGACGAAGGCGTCCATCGTCCGCACCACGTACTATGTGGTCCCGAACACGACCAGACGGATCACGACCCGGACGGCGCGCCCGACGGCAACGCAGACGCGTACCCAGACTCAGACCCAGTCGCAGACGCAGTCTCAGACCCAGTCGCAGACACAGTCTCAGACCCAGTCGCAGACGCAATCCCAGACGCAGTCCCAGTCTCACTCCGAGACCCCGGACCCGACCCCGACTCCGAGCGAGTAGATCGCCCGAAATAAACACAAACACAAACACACAACAAGACCCATCGCTCAACGAAAGGAGCGCGTAGCAACATGGCAATGAAAGACATCCTCGGACGGTTCAAAAAAGAACCGGAAGAAGAATACATCCCGGAGGAAGAATTCGTTCCGGAAGAGGCGCCGTCAGAGGAGAAACCCAGTTTCGTCTTCACGGACATCAACTCGGAACCGATCGACCCCGTCACGGCGGAGCCGGTCCCGGAAACGCCGGCCCACAGCGGCCCGGTCAAAGTCGGGTCTTCGGACAACGACCGCATCCAGATGTTCGAGATCGACCTCGGCGGCAGCAAAGTGAAACTGCCCGAAGAGCCGGTCATCGAAGTGCCTCCGGTCGTGGAAGAGCCGGTCTATGAGACCTATGTCCCGGTCAGCACTCCTGCCCCGGAACCGGAACCGGAAGACACCATCGTCGTCGCACCGACCCCGGAAGCGGCCGGCGCGGAAGAGGACTATGAAGTCGATTTCGGCTACTCGGCCCCCGGCGCTCTGGACGATGTGACCTACACGACCGACCCCGCGGCAGTCCCGCAGCCGGCCGAACCGGAACCCGTCGTCTACAGCCGTTCCGAAGCGCCCGCGGACAACGACGATGAGTATTACGACAGCTACGAGCCCATGTTCGAAGAGTCCTACGGCCCCGGCTCCTACTTTGCCGGTGAAGAGAACCCTGCCGCCGAAGTGTTCGACGCTCCGGCCGACGAGGCTCCGGAAGTGGCAGAGCCCGTCGAGGAAGTGAACGGGCCCGCCGCCATCCCGACCTACAAGGACGACCGCCCCCGGTACGAGAATTACCGCAAAGCGAAGAACAAAGCCCGTTACAGAGAGGAACCCCGTTCTTACGAGAACAACATCGATGACAGTGTGTTCCTGCCCGATGAAGGCGATACACCGGTCTTCAGCCGCAAGAACCGCCGCCGTCTGACCATCGCCATCCTCGCGGTCCTGGTCGCTCTTCTGTTCGTCCTCGGCGGATTCCTCATCTCGCACTTCACCCACTCCGGCAAAGACGCCGAAACGGCGACGACCGCGAAAGTGAAGACCACGGCGTTCGAGCGCAGCGTCTCCAACAACGCGTCCGCGACCGAGACCACGACGGTCGAAGAGATCACGGCCCAGTACGATGAGAACGGTGAGATCACCGAGTCCACCGCATCGACCACCTACAGCACGAGCCGCCGGCCCTCGACCACACGGACGACCACGCGTACGACGACCCGCACGACCACGCGTACGACGACCCGCAGCACGACTGCTTCGACGACGCAGCCGTCCACCGCGCCGCCCACGACGACGCCGTCCACGGCAGTCCCGTCGACCCAGCCGTCGACCAACCCGACGACACAGGCGCCCAGCCCCTGGGATCAGATCAACCGCTGACCCGGGCCCGGACAAAAAGAAACCGGACAGCTCATGGAGCTGTCCGGTATTTTTTTGATTGGGATGCCGTAAAGCCGGAGGCTTAGTAAGCGACGGACCAGTTCTGTTCCAGGGAGAACGCGAAGGCGTCGGAACCCTGAGTGACATAGGTCGGCATCTTGTAGTAGAGGCTCGTCAGTCTGCCGTTGGCATCGATGGTGCCGCGAAGGGTGACGCCCTTGCAGGTCCAGGTGCCGATCGGGATGCTGATGGTGGAGACACACTTGGAAGAGTTGCTGTAGGTGCCGGGGTTGTCGTCCTTGACGACGATGGTGACGACCTTGCTGGAGCCGTTGCTCTGGACCGTAGCGGACTTGATGTCAGACGCGCTGAGGTTGCAGGTGTAGTTCTTCTTCTCGACCGGGAACTTGTCTCTCAGTTCGGAAGCGCCGTTGGCAACGACTTTCTCAGACTTGGTGCCCTCTTTGAAGCCGAAGCTCGAGTAGAGGGACGGGATGGAACCGCTGATGGTCCGGATGGTCTCGGACGTACGGGTGGCAGACTTCGCAGTGGTCTTGACTTTGTTGGCCGCGCTCTTGTAGAGCTCGAGCGCTTCGGCTGCGGTGTAGGAAGTCTTGTTCGCGGCGGGAGCAGCGGAGCCGGCCTTGGCGGAACCCGCTTTGGCAGCACCGGCAGGTGCACCGGCAGTGGCGGCGCCACCGGCCGTCACGGTAGAACCGGAAGCGGCGGGGCCGGCATAGGAGCCGTAAGCGGAGCGGTCAGCGGCGGAGCTGTTGGGGGCCGGAGCCACGGACTCATAAGTGTCGTTGAAACCGGGTTCATACTGAACACCGTCGACCTCATAGTCCCATCCGTCTTTCAGGAAGTTCCGGGTCGCTTCGGAGCAACCGGTCATCATGAGGACCATGGCGAGCGCCATGAGGATCGCAAAGATGCGAGCTGTTCTGGTTTTCATAATCGTGTTCTCCTTCTGTTGGATTGTACTGTCGCGCGACAGCGTATTAACAGGTCAAAACCATTATATTACAGAGCTCTTTTTGCTGGCAAGAGTTTTTGTACGAACCTGTTATTGGAAAAGCTTGCCAAAAGGAGCGGGCGTGATACAATAAGGGAAATGAAGGAGATAACTCTATGCTGAGTCAACTGGATTATTTACGAGATTTCAATACAGCGTCCGTCATCCTGCGGCTGATCCTCGCGCTGGTCATGGGAGGCCTCATCGGCCTCGACCGTGGTCTGCGGCACCGGCCGGCGGGCCCGCGGACGTATACCCTCGTCTGCATCGGAGCGTCTCTGACGATGGTCCTGAGCCAGTATGAGTACGTCATGCTGATGACGGACTGGGCGCCGATGGCGGAAGCGGTCGGGCTCAAGACCGATGTGTCACGGTTCGGGGCCCAGGTCATCAACGGCATCGGTTTCCTCGGCGCCGGCACCGTCATCGCGACGAACCAGCAGAAGGTCAAGGGCCTCACCACCGCATCCGGTCTCTGGGCGTCGGCCTGTCTCGGACTGGTCATCGGAGCGGGGTTCTACGAGGCGGCGGTGTTCGCCTTCCTCCTCATCCTCGCCACCATGTGGCTCCTGCGGCCGGTGGAAGAGTACTTCATCGAACGGTCCCGCAACCTCAACCTCTACGTCGAGTTCCGTTCCATGGGCGATATGGGGGAGGTCCTCCGCACCATCAAGGAACAGGACATCAGCATCTTCGATATGGACATCCACCACGGCAAGGAGCAGATCATCCAGAAGCCGAATGCAGTCCTGTACCTGCGGATGCCCCACCGAAGGGCGCACCACGAAGTCGTTGCACAACTGGCAGACCTCGACGAGGTCTACACCGTCAAAGAATTGTAAGGAGGGAAGAGCTGACATGTTTTCGATGTTTGACAGTGTTCGGGACATCACCGTCCTCTCCGTCGGCCTCCGCCTTCTCCTGACGTTCCTGTGCGGCGCGCTCATCGGCCTCGAACGGGAGTTCAAACGCCGGCCGGCCGGGTTCCGGACCCACATCCTCATCTGTATCGGAGCCGCCATGACCACCATGACCGGTCAGTACCTGTTCCTCTCCCAGGGCCTCTTTACCGACATGGCCCGTCTCGGAGCGCAGGTCATCGCCGGCATCGGTTTCATCGGCGCCGGCACCATCATCGTCACCCGCCGCAACCAGATCAAGGGCCTGACCACCGCCGCCGGTCTCTGGACCTGCGCCATCGTCGGCCTCGCCATCGGCGCCGGGTTCTACGAGGGCGGGCTCATCGCCACCGCGCTGGTCATCGTGTCGGAACTGGTCATCGCCAATCTGGAGTACACGTTCCTGCGCCGGCATCCGGAGATCAACGTCTATCTCGAATTTCGCAGCAGGTCGGTCCTCGAGGCCGTCTTTGACGGGCTCAAGGAGGACAATGTCAAAGTCCGGAACCTCGAGATCACGCGGACCAAGGAAAAGGACGTCATGAACTCGAGCGCCATCTTCACGCTCCGGTTCCAGAAAGCGGTCCCCGCGGAAGAGGTCCTGGCCTCCATCCGGGCGATCGACGGCGTGTACCTTGCGGAAGAACTGTGATCGTCAAAAACAGAAAAGACCTCAGGCAGCTGCCTGAGGTCTTCTTTTATTCAGTGGTTCAGCCAAGGATGGCACGGACCCGGATGACACCTTCGATCGCTTCGATATCTTTGATCATCTGCTCGTTGATGTCGCCGTTCACTTCAAGGATCGTGTAGGAGATGTCGCCTTTGGACCGGTTCATGAAGTCGTTGATGTTGGAGTCCACGAACTGGCTCGTGATGCCTCTCAGAACGTTCGGGACATTCTGGTGGATGACACAGAGACGGTTCTTGCAGACACGGGCCATTTCGGCGTTGGGCATGTTGACCGAGTTGCGGATGTTGCCGTTCTCGAGGTACTCGATGAGTTCATAGGCAGCCATCTTCGCGCAGTTGTCCTCCGACTCCGGCGTGGAGGCGCCGAGGTGGGGCATGGCGATGACGCCGGGGACGCCGAGAAGGCTGTCGTCGGCGAAGTCGGTGGCATAGGCCGCGACCTTACCGCTCTCGAGAGCTTCGATCATGTCGGCGGAGTTGACCAGTTCGCCGCGGGCGAAGTTGACGATGCGGACACCGTCCTTCATCTTGGCGATGGTCTCCTTGCAGACCGTGTACTTCGTGTCGTCGGTCAGCGGGATGTGGACCGTGATGTAATCGCAGTTCGTGAAGATGTCGTCGAGGGTGGGGGCGTGCCGGATATGGCTCGACAGGTTCCAGGCCGCGTCGACCGAGAGGTACGGATCGTAGCCGTAGACATGCATGCCGAGGGTGCGCGCGGCGTTTGCCACACGGACACCGATGGCGCCGAGGCCGACGACACCGAGAGTCTTGCCGGTCAGTTCGGGGCCGGTGAAGGCGTTCTTGCCTTTCTCGACGAGCTTGGCGACTTCATCGCCCTTGCCCTTCAGGGAGTTCGCGAACTCGATGCCGGGGATGATCTTCCGGGAGGTGAGGAACAGGGCGCAGAGGACCAGCTCCTTGACCGCGTTGGCGTTGGCACCGGGGGTGTTGAAGACGACGATGCCCTCTTCCGCGCAGCGGTCGACCGGGACGTTGTTGGTGCCTGCGCCGGCTCTGGCGATGGCGAGGGTGTTCGGAGCGAACTGCATGTCGTGCATCTTGGCGCTGCGGACCAGGATGGCGTCCGGGTCCGGGATGTCGGTACCGATGATATATTTCTCGGGGTCCAGCTGTGCGAGGCCGGCCTCCGAAATGTTGTTGAGAGTCAGGATCTTGTACATGACGGGGTGGATCCTCCTTTATTCAGCGGTATGAGCTTCTTCGAACTCTTTCATGTAAGCGACGAGGGCTTCGACGCCTTCGACCGGCATGGCGTTGTAGATGGAGGCGCGCATGCCGCCGACGGAACGGTGGCCCTTGATGTTGATGAGGCCGTTCTCGGTGCAGCCCCTGATGAACTCGGCATTGAGCTCGTCAGAGTCTGTGACGAAGGGGACGTTCATGAGGGAGCGGTCCTTCTTCGCGACCGTGCCTTTGAACATGCTGCTCTCGTCGAGATAGTTGTAGAGGATAGACGCCTTGGCTTCGTTGCGTCTCTTCATCTCGGTAAGGCCGCCCATCTTGAGGAGCCACTGGAAGACGAGACCGGCCATGTAGATGCACCAGCAGGGAGGGGTGTTGTACATGGAGCCGGAGCCTGCCATGGTCTCATAGTTGAGCATGGTCGGGGTGATGTCCCTCGCGTGGCCGAGGAGGTCTTCCCGGATGATGCAGATGGTGAGGCCGGCGGGGGCGATGTTCTTCTGAGCGCCGCCGTACAGCATGCCGAACTTCGACACGTCGAGGGGCTCGGAGAGGAAGCAGGAAGAGATGTCGGCGATGAGCGGGACGTCACCGGTCTCGGGGAGGTCGCGCATGAGGTTGCCGTGGACCGTTTCGTTCATGCAGATGTAGAAGTAGTCGGCATCGGGACGGAACTCGGCGGGGTCCGCTTCGGGGACGCAGGAGAAGTTCTGGTCCGCGCTGGAAGCGACGATCTTCACATCGCCGTAGCGGGATGCTTCTGCCGCAGCCTTTTTGGACCAGACGCCGGAAACGATGTAGTCGGCTTTGCCGCTGCCGTTCATGAAGTTCAGGGGGATGGCGGCGAACTGGGTGGACGCGCCGCCCTGCAGGAACAGGACTTTGTAGTTGTCCGGGATGTCCATGAGGGTGCGGAGGTCCGCTTCCGCCTGATCGATGATCGCCTGATACTCCTTGCTGCGGTGGGACATTTCCATGACGGATTCGCCGGTGCCCTCGTAATCGAGCAGTTCATCGGCCGCCTTGTTCAGGACGGATTCCGGGAGCATGGAAGGGCCCGCGGAGAAGTTGAATACTCTAGCCATAATCTATGTTGCCTCCCTAAAGTAGGTTATTGGTAAAGTGAACACTGCCCACTGGACAGCATGCACAATTATAGAGCAACCAAGTTGTGAAAGTCAACGAATTGTCACGAATTTATCAAAGTTTTTGCAAAAAAGTTGTTCTGACCCCGAAAAGATTGTTAAATTTGTAATTATCGGCGATTTGCGGACCCATTTCGAGAACGAAGCGACGGAAAAAGACCCGGCTGAGAAGCCGGGTCTTTTATACCATTTATATAGCGTAGGAGTTGAAGTTACGCTTCTTTCTCGACGGGTTTGACACTCGCGACGACCGGGTCCACGATGACCAGTTTGCCGAAAGTAGTCATGTCGATGCAGCCGACGGGGCAGGCAGACGCGCAGTCGCCGCAGCCAACGCACTTCTCATAGTCGACGGACGCTTTGAAGTTCTCGACATGGATGGCGTCGTGCTGGCAGGTCTTCTGGCACTTCATGCAGCCGATGCAGCCGACTTTACACATTTTTCTGGTCTCGCCGCCCTTGTTATGGTTCTGGCAGTAGACCACTGCTTCATGCTTGTAGAGGGGAGCCAGTTCGATGACACCCTTCGGGCAGACATTGATGCAGATCTTGCAGGCGCGGCACTTCTCGGAATCGACTTCCGCAAGGCCGTTTTCGCCGACATGGATGGCGTCGAAGGGACAGGCCGCTTCGCAGTCGCCCAGACCGAGACAGCCGAAGGAGCAGGCTTTGCCGCCGCCGAACAGCTGAGCTGCCGTCTTACAGCTCATGTCTCCGTGATAATCCATGATGTTGCCGGCATTGGCTTCCGTGCCGCGGCACAGGACCACTGCCGTCATGGGAGTGGAGTCTCCCGCGGAGACGCCCATGATCTCGGCAACGGCTTTCGCGCAGGAGGAGCCGCCGGGGGAGCAGAGGGACGTGTCTTCACATTCGCCGGCAGCCAGAGCAGCCGCGTAACCGGCACAGCCGGAGTAGCCGCAGGCACCGCAGTTCGCGCCCGCCAGGACTTCTTCGATGGCGACCGCTTTTTCATCGACCGGAACGGCCATGACGATGGACGCGATGGCCAGGAGCAGTCCGAGTACCAGGCCAAGGATGGCGACGATGACGACCGCTAAAACAATCGGATTCATTGATTCACCATTCCTTTCTTAAGCACCGAACATGTTCTCAATGATACCGGTGAAGCCGAGGAACGTACAGGTGACAAGAGCCGCAGCGACGAGGGTGATGGGAAGACCCTGCCAGAACTTCGGAACGTCATTGCCTTCCATTCTCTCACGGATCCCGGAGAACATGATCATGGCGAGCATGAAACCGAGACCGGCACCGAGTGCATTGAAGATGGATTCGATGAAATTGTAGCCTTCCTGGACGTTCAGGGTGACAAGACCGAGAACGGCGCAGTTGGTGGTGATCAGGGGAAGGAAAATACCGAGGGAGCTGTACAGCGACTTCATGTATTTCTTCAGAGTGATCTCGACGAACTGGACCAGAGCTGCGATGACGAGGATGAAGACCAGCGTCTGCAGGTATTCAAAGCCGTTCTTCTCCAGAAGGACGTTCAGCGGATAACAAACGATGGTGGCGAGGAGCATGACGAAGATGACCGCCGCGCTCATGCCGATGGCAGTGTCCTTCTTCTTGGAAACACCAAGGAAGGGGCAGATGCCGAGGAATTTGGAGAGGACGAAGTTCTGCGTGAAGATCGTCGTCAGCATAATGGCAATTAACTTCATGCTTCAGCAGCCTCCTTTCCAGACTTTTCAACTTTCTTGACCTGCGGGGTGGTGTCGACCTTCGGCATGACGATGGTCTTGCCGTCAGCGACGAGGACCAGGTTGCCGTCGGCGTCTTCCGTGACGTTGCAGCAGTTCAGCTCAGCGGGGTCGCCGCCCTTGCGGGAAGAGAGCTTGTTGACCAGCGCGACCAGAAGACCGAAGACGAAGAAACCGCCGGGGGCCAGGATGAAGATGATGATGGGTTCGAGGTGGATGGCGGACAGGATGTTGCTGTCGCCGAGACCGAAGATGTCGGTCAGAGTGGTACCGAAACCGAGGACCTTGAGGGTCAGGTTTCCGGAACCGAAGAATTCACGGATGGCAGCCATCAGAGTGAGGGCGACCGTGAAGCCGATGCCCATGCCGATGCCGTCAAGAGCAGAGAGCCCGACGGGGTTCTTGCTGGCGAAAGCTTCCGCACGGCCGAGGATGATACAGTTGACGACGATCAGCGGAAGGTAGATACCGAGCGCGGCGTCGAGTCCGGGCGCGAAGGCCTTGACGAGCAGCTGGATCATCGAGACGAAAGCCGCGATGACTACGATGAAGCAGGGAACACGGACCTTCGAGGGGATGACTTTCCGCAGGGCGGAAATGACGATGTTGGACATGATGAGAACGAGAGTGGCGGCAACGCCCATACCAATGGCGTTCTCAACGGAAGTGGTGATCGCGAGGGTGGGGCAGGTGCCCAGGACCAGGCGAAGAACGGGGTTCTCTTTGACGAAGCCCTTGGTGAGCTCGCCGAGAGCGCTTCTCTTTGCAGCTTCAGCCATTACTTGCCACCTCCTGTGATTTCATTGAACTGGTCTACCGCGTCATTGACAGCGTTGACAACGGCGGTAGAGGTGATGGTGGCACTGGTGAGCGCCTGGATCTCGTTTTCGCCGGGAGCGTTCTTGACGACGGAGACCTTGCCGGTCTTGCCGACGAACTGCTCACGGAAGTTGTCCTTGCTGGCGTTCTGACCGAGGCCGGGGGTCTCGTTGGACAGGTCGCCGGGGACGATGCCGGTGATGGTACCTTCGGAGTCGATGCCGACCGTGAGAGGTACATCGCCGCCGTAACCCTTGCTGGAGGTGTTGAAGACATAGCCGATGACGTTGCCGTCAGCGTCCGTTGCCTCAAAATAGTTGCTCTTGTCAACAAAGTTCTTCGCGTCGGGGAAGACCGTCTGACGTGCTTCCGCTTCCGCGGCTGCCTTGGCGGCGGCGATGCGGTCGGCGGTCACGCCGTTGACCATGGCCAGGAGCAGAGTCGCGACCAGAGCGATCAGGAAAAGGGTGAGGGTGGGGACTAAGATATCTTTCGGATTGAATTTCTTACTCATGCTTTGGTCTCCTCCTTTGCCTTTTTCTGTTTCTTCTCCTTGATGAAGCCGAACGGGGTCGGAGCAGTCCAGTCCTCAAAGTACGGTACAAAGACGTTCATGAGGATGATGGAGAAGGAGACGCCTTCCGGCAGGGAGCCCCAGAGACGGATGATGCAGGTGACGACACCGCAGAAGATACCGGCGATGAGCTTGCCCTTGTTCGTGATGGGAGACGTCGTGTAGTCGGTCGCCATGAAGATGGCGCCGAGGAACAGGCCGCCGCCGAGCAGTTCGTAAGCTACGGCATACATGTCGAAGCCCTGAGCGAACGTGCAGAAGATGGCAACGGTGGCAACGAACGTGCAGGGGATGATCGGGGAGATGACCTTGCGGACCATCAGATAGATACCGCCGAGCAGGAGCGCGAGGGCGGAAACTTCACCGATACAGCCACTGGTCGTGCCGAGGAACATTTCCATGAGGGTGGGTGCGCCTTCTTTGACGCCGTCAAGACCGACAAGGCCCATGGGAGTGGCACCGGTGACGGTGTCGACGCCCCAGCCGATGCGGTTGGTGTCGGCGAAAGCACCGGCAGACATTCTGCCGGGGAAGGCGGACATGAGGATGACTCTGGCGCCCAGAGCCGGGTTGATGAAGTTCTGGCCGATGCCGCCGAACATCTGCTTGATGACGACGATGGCAACCACAGCGCCCAGGATGACGATCCAGAAGGGGATGCCGGCGGGCAGGTTGTAGGCCAGGAGCAGACCGGTGACGATGGCCGACAGGTCTGTGACGGTGTCTTCCTTCTTCATGGCCTTCCGGCTGAGGAACTCGGCCAGAACGCAGGAGATGACGGAGACGAGGATGACCGCCAGTGCGCGCAGACCGAAAACGAGGACCGCGGCAATACCGGCGGGCACCAGCGCGATGATGACATCGAGCATGATGCGGGTCGTGGTGGCAGCAGACTTCTGATGAGGCGAAGCGCTGACCGTGAGTTTTTTAGTATCGATCATTTTTTCGCACCTGCCTCTCTGATGATCGCCTTACCAAGACGCATGTACTGGACCAGCGGGCGGCCGGACGGACATGCGAAGGCGCAGCTGCCGCATTCCATGCAGGTCATGACGCTGGCCTTGTTCAGGCCTTCGACGTCTTTCAGATGAGCCTTCTTCTCGATGAGCGTGGGCTCGAGACACATGGGGCAGGCCTCGACACAGCGGCCGCAGCGGATGCAGGCACGCGTGGGTTTGACCTTCACAGCGCCTTTGGCAAGACAGGTGATCGCGTTGTTGTTCTTGAGCAGCGGGACCTCAGCGTCGATGGTGGCAAGACCCATCATCGGGCCGCCGGCCATGATCTTGTAAGGCTCTTCTTTGAACCCGCCGCAGTATTCCAGGATGTCGGAATACATGGTGCCGAGGGGAGCGCGAACATTCTTCGGCTCGGCGACGGCGCCGCCGTCCACGGTGAGGGAGCGGCTGACCAGCGGTTTGCCGGTCTTGAGGTAACGGCCGAGGAACGAGACGGACTGGACGTTCATGACGACGCAGCCGACGTCAGACGGCAGTTTTCCGGGAGGCACCTGTCTGCCGGTAGCAGAATAGATGAGGACCTTTTCTGCGCCCTGCGGGTAGGTGGAGGGAAGGGCGATGATCTTGACCACGTCTTTGAACTCTTCGTTCTCTTCCATGGTCTGCAAAAGCACCTTCATTGCGTCCGGTTTGTTGTCTTCGATCCCGATGAAGGCATTCTGGAAGCCGAGCCATTTGACGACTTCTTTGATGCCGGACAGGATGTCCTGCGGGTGATCGAGCATCTCGCGGTGGTCGACCGTGATGTAGGGCTCGCATTCCGCAGCGTTGATGATGAGGGTGTCGACGCCTGCGTCCTCTTTGAACGCAAGTTTGACGTGGGTCGGGAAACCAGCGCCGCCGAGACCGACGAGACCCGATGCGCGGACCGCATTCAGGAAGTCCTGTTTCGTCTCGATGACCGGAGGTTTGACATCCTCGGAGAGCGCCATTTCTCCGTCGGATTCGATGACAACGGCATTCACCATATTGCCGTTGACGATCCGGACAGGTTTGATGGCTTTGACCGTGCCGGAGATGGTCGCGTGGACCGGTGCGCTGACGAATGCGTCAGTGCTGCCGATGACCTGACCGACTTTGACTTCATCGCCCACTTTTACCTGTGCTTCATTGGGAGCACCGATATGCTGTGACAGGGGGATGGTGACAGAAGCCGGGACCGGCATACGCTCGACAGGCATGGCAGAGGTGTTCTTGTGGTGAGCCACATGAGCGCCGCCATGGCCTTTTGCGGCGGGCTTCAGCACGCCTGCAATGTTTAAGCTTGCCATTCATTCAACTCCTTCGCTTGTTGACGCGGGTGGTGTCCCGCGCTGAATTTACAAACATCATAATTTGCGCATGCATGCGGAGCGTCACAGTCTCCGCATGCATGACCTTATATATTATATCCTAATATATATTTTTTTCAACGGCACAGTGGGGATTATCTGTCCGATTCTCTTGTCTATTTTTTGTCATAATGACGCGCTTTTTGTGTCTCCCGTACAGGAAACACCGGGGCGGGGGAGGTTGACGAATCGTGTGGCTTGGCGGATAATAAGTTAAGTCAAATCAGAAGAGTCTTTGGACTTTGGAAAGGAAGCATTCCATGCTTTGCCAGAACTGTGGCCGCAATGAAGCCACGACACACATCAAACGGATCGTGGACGGGGAGTCCTCGGAACTGCATCTCTGCTCCGGCTGCGCGCAGCACCTGGGGTATTCCGGCATGTTCTGGGGCTTTGGCTCCAATATCGGGACGCTCCTGAGCCGCTTCTTCCCCGAGACGGCCCTCCTGCCCGAAGCGGAGGAGGAACGCTGCCCCGGCTGCGGCGCCACGTTCGATGAGATCGTCCGCTCCGGCGCCATGGGCTGTGCGGAATGCTACGATGTTTTCTACGACCGCCTGAAGCCCTCGCTCTCCCGCATCCACGGCCGGGCGACCCACGTGGGCAAGACGAGTGCCACCCGGGACGACCGGATGGCGCGCCGCGCCGAACTGCGCCGTCTCGAAGAGGAGCGGAACGCTGCCGTCGAGGCGGAAGAATATGAACAGGCGGCGGTCCTCCGGGACCGCATCCGGGAACTGCGGGGTGAGACGAAATGACCAAATGGTACATGCTCTCCGGGAACGAGAACGATGTCGCGGTCAGCTCCAAGGTGTCCCTCGCGAGGAACCTGCGGGACCACGTCTTCACCAACCGCCTCTCCACGGAGGAAAAGGACAAGATCGCCGACGAAGTCTCCGCCGTCATTTTTGAAGAACTGCCGGAGAAGTTCGTCCTGACCCATATGAACTCGCTGTCCCGGTACGCCGCCATCTCGCTCGCGGAGCGGGACCTCGTGAGTCCGGAATTCGTCAGTGTGCAGGAGGGACGCTCCTTCCTGACGACCCCCGACGAGAGCCTCAGCCTCATGATCTGCGAAGAGGACCACGTGAAGATCCAGGCGCTTCTGCCCGGCCTCGAGCTGACCCGTTCCTACGAACTGGCCGACCGGCTCGACACCATCCTCGACGAGGCACTCGGCTTCTCCTTCGACACGAAGCTCGGCTACCTTACCCAGTGCCCGACCAACATCGGGACGGCCATGCGCGGTTCGGTCGTTCTGCAGCTGCCCGCCATGCGCATCCTCGGCCGCATCCGCCACCTGTCCAACACGGTCTCCCGTCTCGGACTCGTCCTGTCCGGCGCCTACGGGGAGGGCGATTCACCGATCGGCAGCCTGTACCTCCTGACCAACCAGGTCACCCTCGGCATCTCCGAGGAGGCCGCGCTCGGGAACCTCGACGCGCTGGCGAAGTCCATCATCGAACAGGAGCGGGAAGCCCGGAAGGAACTGATGGAGAACCTCTCGTTCCAGGACATGCTCTGGCGCTCCTGCGGCACGCTCAAAAGTGCCCGCGTCATGAGCTTCCAGGAGTTCATGGAGGCGCTGTCCGTCGTCAAGATCGGCATCGCGGCCGGCGAGTTCGACCTGCCGATGAACACGGTCAACGAACTCATCTTCTCCCTGCAGCCCGCCACGCTCAACACGGAGGCGGGGGAGGACCTCAGCCGACAGGAGCGGGACGCCCTGCGCGCAGAAAAAGTCCGCGCCATCTTTGCGGGGACATAAGAAAGAAACAAATAATAAGAGCGCTCTTATTCAGAGCGCTCTTTTTGATTGTCTAGGACTTCTTTGATGAGGTAGACCGGCCGGTGTTTCGTCTCCTGGAACACTCTCGCGATGTACTCTCCGAGGATGCCGATGGCGAACAGCAGGACGCTGCCGGTGCCGAGGATGGCGGGAAGGGCGCGGTCTTTTTTCTTCCGGTCGAAGACCGCGGAGCCGACGGCGGCCGCGCCGGTGATGCCGCCGAAGATCAGCGGGAGACGGAGCGGGGTCGTCGTGAAGGAGATGATGCCGGAGATGGCGTATCTCCACAGTTTGAGGAAGTTCCATTTGGAAGTGCCGCTGAGCCGTTCCGCGGCGGTGTAGGGGATGTAGTGGGTCTCGAACCCGACCCAGGAGAAGATGCCCTTGGAGAACCGGGAGGTCTCCGGCATGCTGAGGACGGCGTCGCGGACATTGCGGCGGAAGGTCCGGAAGTCGGAGGCACCGCTCACGAACTCGACGTCCGAGACGCGGTTGATGATCCGGTAAAAGTTATCTTTGAAGAAGACCATGACCGGACTTTCGTTCCGGTTTTCCTGGAAGGCCGTGACGCAGTCGCACTCAGGGTGCTCCTCGAGGTAGCGGACCATTTCGACCACGACGTCGGGTCCCTGCTGCAGGTCGCCGTCCATGATGGTGAAACAGTCCCCCGACGCCTCGTTCAGGCCGGCGAGGATGGCGGACTCTTTTCCGTAGTTCCGGGAAAAGTGGACCGCTTTGACCGGCTTGTCGACGGAGGCGACCAGTTCGTTCAGGACCTCCGGGGTCCGGTCGGCACTGCCGTCGTTGATGAACACGAACTCGTAGTCGGAGACTGTGCCCTCAAAGGTCCGGACGACCGTGTCGTACAGCGGGCGGACATTGCCCTCCTCGTTGTAACAGGGGATGATGAGAGAGACTTTCATGGGTTCTTCCTTTTCATATTGTTAAATAAATGACGTGATTTTTCAAAATTCTTGTACAACCCTACAGAATTGCGATTTTTTTGCAAAACTGCGTCGGATTTCTCGACTTTTGTCCCAAATTCAAGTATAATTGTTCCCGTATCGGGAACCAAACGAAAACCCACTATTTATGATAGCAAATGAATCGCCAAAATCAAGGCATTCCTGCTGCCGTCGCAAAGGGGAAGTCACGGGGGACCGAAGTCAAAGTATTTGAAAAGGAGCTTGTTTCATGGAAAATCTCACTAACAACAAGAGCATTCTTGACTGGCTGCAGACAAGGATCGACCTCCTTCAGCCTGACAAAGTCGTTTGGATCGACGGGTCCAAAGAGCAGATCCAGGCGCTGAAGGACGAAGCCGTTGCTACCGGCGAGTTCATCAAACTCAACGAGGAAAAGCTTCCCGATTGCTATTTCCACAGAACCAACCCGAACGACGTCGCTCGTGTCGAAGACAGAACGTTCATCTGTACCCCCACCAAAGCAGAGGCAGGCCCTCTGAACAACTGGATGGATCCCGATGAGTGCTACAAGACCCTCGACGACATCATCCGCGGCAGCTACAAGGGCAAGACCATGTATGTCATCCCCTATGCCATGTGCAAAGTCGGCTCCCCGTTCGCAAAGTACGGCGTGGAAGTCACCGACTCCATCTATGTCGTCTGCAACATGAACATCATCACCCGCATCGGTCAGAGAGTCCTCGATGCCATCGGCCCCGACTCCACCGACTGGATCAAGGGTACCCACGCATCCTGCGACTCCGACCCTGAAAAGAGATATATCTGCCACTGGCCGCAGGACAACACCATCTACTCCGTCAACTCCTGCTACGGCGGCAACGTCCTTCAGGGCAAGAAGTGTTTCGCACTCCGCATCGCTTCCAACCTCGGCCGTCAGGAAGGCTGGATGGCTGAGCACATGCTCATCCTCGGCATCGAATATCCGAACGGCGACATCAAATACATCACCGCTGCGTTCCCGAGCGCCTGCGGCAAGACCAACCTTGCCATGCTCGTTCCCCCGCAGCATTATCTCGACCAGGGCTACAAAGTCTGGTGCGTCGGCGACGACATCTCCTGGATCCGCAAGGGCCCCGACGGCAGACTCTACGCCGTCAACCCCGAGTACGGTTTCTTCGGCGTCGCACCCGGCACCAACATGCAGTCCAACCCGAACGCCCTCCTGTCCTGCCAGTCCGGCTCCATCTTCACGAACGTTGCCCGGAACCTGGACGACAACACCTTCTGGTGGGAAGGCATGCCCGACCCGCCCGAGAACGGCGAAGACTGGCTCGGCAACCCCTGGAACGGCAAGACCTCCGAGGAGAAGGGCGCATACCCGAACTCCCGTTTCACCGCTCCTGCCAAGAACTGCCCCTGCCTGTCCTCTGAGTTCGAGAACCCGAACGGCGTTCCCGTCTCCGCATTCGTGTTCGGCGGCCGCCGCGCGAAACTCGCTCCGCTGGTCTATCAGGCCAGAAACTGGCAGCACGGCGTCTTTGTCGGTGCCGCCATGGGTTCTGAGACCACCGCTGCCGCAGCCGGCAAAGTCGGTGTCGTCCGTCACGACCCGATGGCCATGCGTCCGTTCATCGGCTATGACTGCGGTACCTACCTGCAGCACTGGCTCGATATGGGCAAGAAGATCGACGAAGACAAACAGCCCAAGATCTTCAACGTCAACTGGTTCCGCAAGGATGACGAAGGACACTTCATGTGGCCGGGCTTCGGCGACAACCTGAGAGTCCTTCTCTGGATCATCGACCGCTGCGAAGGCAAGGTCGACGCCGTTGAGACCGAGATCGGCTTCCAGCCGAAACCGGAAGACATCGACATCGACGGCCTCGACGTCACACGCGAAGACGTCGCCGCCATGCTCGGTGTGGACAAGGCTCTCTGGAGAGAAGAGGCCGACGGCATCGAAGAGTTCTTCCAGTCCCTCGGCGACACCGTTCCCCAGGAACTGTACGACGAACTCGCCACCCTCAGAGCGAACGTTGCCGAATAAGCACGTCGCCCAAATAGAACTCAGATCCCCGCCATCTGGCGGGGATTATTTTTGTCGAAAAACAGGGGAGGGGTCGCGCACGATCGCGTTCCGGAGAAAAGGGAGTGGTTCCTCCCGGCCGCAGTCGAACGCTTTTCTCCTCCGCTGAAGTACCCAAGTTGGTCTATTCACCTCAAAATCAGCCCCTAAAATCGGACTTTTACGCGGACGAAAGTGCGATTCGTAAAGGCACGAAACTTTACGAAAACTGTTAAACGACTTTCCGCAAATCGCCGAAATGATTTTTCCAAAATGGAAAATTAGAGGAAAAATCCGTCAAAAGGAAGAAAAAGGCTTTACATTTTGCGGAATCTTATTTTCCAAATTCGAAAATTGGACCACTTTTTCACATTTTCGACCGGGTTTTGAACGGGGGCAAGGTTTTGACCTTTACAGGCATGAACTGCGGAAATTTCCGGGGAAATCGTCCGTGAAACGGAGAAAAAAGAAACGGCGAATTTGAGAATAATTTGCGGTAGATGGTTGACAATTATCGAAAAGCTACTATAACATAAAAGTGTAATTTGAACACTGACCCCACAGGAGGATACAACCATGGTATTTGAAACGATCCGCAAGCTTCTCGCTGACCAGCTGGACATCGATGAAGATGAAATCACAATGGAGTCCACTCTGCTGGAAGACCTCGGTGCCGACAGCATCGAACTGGTCGACCTCATCATGTCCGTTGAAGAAGAGTATGACATCGAAGTCCCGGACGACGCCGCCGATGAGATCCGTACCGTCGGAGATGCAGTCCGTTTCATCGAGAACCTGGTCGACTGACCGTTTTCTATCGAACCATTCCGGCCCGCGGGTACCACTCGCGGGTCTTTTTTACTGGACGAATGGGGAAGTATACTATATAATATAGCGAAACTCATCACGAATTCTTTTGAAGGAGATCTTTTCATGGCAAAGCAGAAAAAGATGGTGGAAGACATCACTTCCATGGATGTCGATTTTGCCAAGTGGTATACGGACATCTGTAAAAAAGCCGAACTGGTCAGCTATACGAGCGTCAAGGGCTGTATGGTCATCCGCCCGTACGGCTACGCGATCTGGGAACACATCCAGAGCCTTCTTGACGGCTACTTCAAGGAGACCGGACACGAGAACGTCAACATGCCGATGTTCATTCCGGAGAGCCTCCTCGACAAGGAGAAAGACCACGTCGAAGGCTTTGCGCCCGAGTGCGCCTGGGTCACGATCGGCGGCAGCGAGCAGCTCGAAGAGCGCCTGTGCGTCCGTCCGACGTCCGAGACCCTGTTCTGCGACCACTGGAAGGACGTCGTCCAGTCCTACCGCGACCTGCCGAAGCTCTACAACCAGTGGGTCAGCGTCGTGCGCTGGGAGAAAACCACCCGTCCGTTCCTGCGCTCCCGTGAATTCCTGTGGCAGGAGGGCCATACCCTGCACGCCACGGCGGAGGAAGCCATCGAAGAGACCGAGCGCATGCTGAACATCTATGCCGATTTCTACGAGAAGGACCTCGCCATCCCGGTCGTCCGCGGCAGGAAGACGGAGTCCGACAAGTTTGCCGGTGCCGAGGCAACCTACGCCATCGAGGCGCTGATGCACGACGGCAAGGCGCTCCAGGCGGGCACGTCCCATTACTTCGGCGACGGATTCGCGAAAGCGTTCGAGATCCAGTTCCAGAACAAAGACAACCAGCTCCAGGCTCCCTTCGAGACCTCCTGGGGCATGACCACCCGGACCATCGGCGCCATCATCATGGCCCACGGCGACGACAACGGGCTGTGCCTGCCGCCGGCAGTCGCTCCCATCCAGGCCGTCATCGTCCCGGTCGCCATGCACAAGGAAGGCGTCCTCGAGAAGGCAGCGGAACTCCACGACCGTCTGAAGGCGGCCGGCGTCCGAGTCAAACTCGACGACAGCGACAACAGCCCCGGCTGGAAGTTCTCCGAATATGAGATGAAAGGCGTCCCGGTCCGCATCGAAGTCGGCCCGAGAGACATCGAGCAGAACCAGTGCGTCGTCGTCACCCGTCCCGACCGCGAGAAGACCTTCGTCTCCCTCGACGACCTCGAGACCGCCATCCCGCAGAAACTGCAGGAGGTCCGCGACGTCATGTACCAAAACGCGCTCGAGAACCGCGAGAAGAAGACCTACCGCTGCAAGACCATCGACGAGATGAAGAAGGCGCTCGAGGAACAGGGCGACGGGTTCATCCACGCGATGTGGTGTGAGAGCGGGGAGTGCGAGGACAAGGTCAAGGAAGAGACCGGTGCCGGTTCCCGCTGCATCCCCTTTGCCCAGGAAGCGGTCTCCGACGTCTGTGTCTGCTGCGGGAAGCCCGCACGCACGATGGTCCTCTGGGGCAAGGCATATTAAGAAAAAGCTTGCTTTCTAAGGGTACCCGTGCTAATATAATGCAGTAAGTTCAAAAGTAAGTTGTAATGAAGAGTGGCTCCGCCGCTCTTCATTGTTTATGCGATTCTTTAAAAAAGTACCGGAATCGCCGAAAAAGGAGACAGCAATGGCCAACAAAAAGCACGGCGGGAACGTGACCCAGACGGTCCGCGACATCGCCGAACCCCTCGCGGCGGAACTGGGTCTTCGGATCTGGGACGTCCGCTTCGTCAAGGAGGGCGCCGAGCACTATCTGCGCATCTTCATCGACAAGGACGAGGGCGTTTCCATCGACGACTGCGTCGATATGACCCATGCGATCGACGGCCCGCTCGACGAGGCAGACCCCATCTCGGTCAGCTACACGCTGGAAGTCTCTTCTCCCGGAGCGGAACGCCCGCTGACGAGAGACGAACACTTCGAGCAGTTCCTCGGAGCGCCGATCATGGTGAAACTCATCCGCCCGCTCGACGGACAGAGAGAGTGGAAAGGCACCCTCGAAGGGTATGAGGACGGCAACGTCACCATCGCCACCACCGAAGGCAGGTCCTTCGTATTCCATAAAAAAGAAGCGTCTTACGTGAAACTGGATGATTTCGATTCCTACGTAGACTGAAGCCGATAGAAAGGAAGATCAACAAAAATGAATCAGGAATTTTTTGACGCGGTACAGCTGATGGCAGCAGAGAAAGGGATCCCGGTGGAATTCCTTTACGAGAAGATCGCCAATGCACTGGTCGTCGCAGAGAAGAGAAATTACAACGGAAAAGATGTCGTCTTCTGCGACATCGACCCCGAGAAAAAAGAACTCAACGTCTATCTTCGCAAGAACGTGGTCGACGTGATCGACGACGAAGACACCGACATCCTGGTCGAAGCCGCGAAGAAGTATAAAAAGACCGCGAAGCCCGGAGACATCATCGAGATCCCGCTCGACACGAAGAGCTTCGGCCGCATCGACGCCCAGACGGCGAAACACGTCATCCGCCAGGGCATCCGCGACGCGGAGCGCGGCCGCAACATGGAGGAGTTCAAGACCCACAACCAGGAGATCGTCACGGCGAAGGTCTCGAACATCAACCCCATCAACGGCAACGCCACCGTCGAGATCGGCCGCGCCGAAGCCGTCCTTCCGAAGGGCGAGCAGATCCCCGGCGAAGAGCTGCATGACGGCGACCTCATCAAGGTCTATGTCGTCGATGTCAAGGAGACCGAGAAAGGTCCCCGCGCGCTCATCTCCAGGACCTACCACGGTCTGGTCCGCCGGCTCTTCGAGACCGAGGTCCCCGAGATCTCCGAGGGCACGGTCGAGATCAAGGAAGTCGCCCGTGAGGCCGGCTCCCGCACGAAGATCGCCGTCGCCAGCTCCGATGAGAAAGTCGACGCCGTCGGCGCCTGCATCGGTGCCCGCGGTGCCCGTGTCGGCAAGATCGTCGACATGCTGAACGGCGAGAAGATCGACATCGTACCCTACGATGAAGACCCCGCCGGATTCATTTCCAACGCCCTGGCTCCCGCCGATGTCATCGATGTCATCATCCTCGACGAGGAAGAGAAGTCCTGCCGGGCCATCGTCCCGGACGACCAGCTCTCCCTTGCCATCGGCAACAAGGGCCAGAACGCCCGCCTCGCTGCCAAGCTGACCGGCTGGAAGATCGATATCAACCCGGAAAGCGGCAAGATCGAAGAGGCTCCGGAAACGGAAGACGAAGAATAATCCAAAACGAGAAGGCGGTGGAACTATGCCAAAGAAGACCCCGATGCGACGCTGTGTCGGCTGCATGGAGATGAAAGAGAAATCATCTCTCGTGCGGGTCGTCCGAAACAAAGAGGGAGAGATCTCTCTGGACCTGACCGGGAAGATGCCCGGCCGGGGCGCATACCTCTGTAAAAACGAGGAATGCCTCAAGAAAGCGCGCAAAGCCAGACGGCTGGAACGGGAGTTTTCCATGGCGGTCCCCGCAGAGATATATGACCGAATGGAGGCGGATCTAAAAAACGATGAACTCACAGATCCTTAATATGTTCGGCCTTGCAAAGCGGGCTGGAAAGTTCGCCGGAGGCCATGACGCCGCATTCGAGTCAATCGCCAAAGGAAAAGCAAAGATGTGCTTCCTTACGACCGACGCTTCGGAGCGGCTCAAAGAGGAATTCAAAGAGACCGTCCGTTACAAAGGGCGGCAGGTTCCCCTCGCGGAACTGGATTGCACGATGAGAGAGATACAGATGGCGACCGGACAGAAATGTGCGGTATTCACCGTGACGGACGCCGGATTTGCTTCGAAGCTCACGGAGCTTCTTTCGAAGGAGGACAAGAATTAATGGTCATTAAATACAGAGTACATGAGGTCGCGAAAGACTTCGAACAGAACACGAAGGACATCGTTGCGCTCCTCGCTCAGTTCTATGAAGAACCGAAGAAGAGCATGACGGCCCTGGAGGAAGATGAGCTCAACACGCTGTTCGAGTACATCACCCAGAACAACCAGGTCGAGAACTTCGATGCCTATTTCGCGATGCAGAACGAGAAGCCGGCACCGAAGAAGGAGGCTCCGAAGAAGGAGACCGCCAAAGAGGACGAGAAGAAGGCGGAGTCGAAGAAAGCCGCTGACAAGCCGGCCGAAAAGCCTGCAAAGAAAGGGGAGAAGCCTGCCGGGAAGAAGGCGGAAGCGCCCCAGAAACCGAAGGTCAACGCCGACCCGCATCCGTTCCAGAAGCGGGAGAAGAAGAACAAGGACGGCCAGCAGCAGTCCCGTACCCGCGGCGAGAGACGTACCATCGACACCCGTTCGCAGAACGTCGACCTCGAGAAATACAACGAAAAATATGAGCAGATCGCGCCGCAGCAGCGCCAGAACGACCGGGTCAACAACACCCGTCAGAAGCTCAATCAGAAGTCGAAGCAGTACCGCAAACAGCGCGGCGTCCGCTCCCGCAAACGCGAGACCGAGCAGGAGCGCCTGAAGCGCATCGCGGCCGAACGCGCGAAGAAGCAGATCACCATCCAGGTGGGCGAAGAGATCACCGTCGGCGAGCTGGCTTCCGAGCTGCGCATGACCGCTGCCGAAGTCATCAAAAAGCTGTTCGCGCTCGGTCAGATGGCGTCCATCAACGATGTCATCGACTTCGACACCGCTTCCATCGTCGCCGAGGAACTCGGCGCCCACGTCGAGAAACGCGTCGTTGTCACCATCGAGGACCAGATCATCGACGACACCGAAGACGAAGAGACCGACCTTCTTCCGAGAGATCCGGTCGTCTGCGTCATGGGTCACGTCGACCACGGCAAGACCTCCATCCTCGACGCCATCCGGAACTCCAACGTCACGGCGGGAGAGGCCGGCGGCATCACGCAGGCCATCGGCGCGTACCGTGTCAACATCGACGGCAAGCGCATCACCTTCCTCGACACCCCGGGCCACGCGGCGTTCCCCGAAATGCGTGCCCGCGGTGCCATGGCCACCGACATCGCCATACTGGTCGTCGCGGCGGACGACGGTATCATGCCGCAGACCATCGAAGCCATCAACCATGCGAAGGCCGCGGGCATCCCGATGGTCGTCGCCATCAATAAAATGGACAAGCCGGATGCCTCTCCGGACCGCATCCTGCAGCAGCTCACCGAGCACGAGATCGTCCCCGAAGACTGGGGCGGCGACACCATCTGTGTCCCGGTCTCTGCCAAGACCGGCATGAACCTCGACCAGCTTCTGGAGTCTGTCCTTCTGGTCGCCGAGATGCTCGAGCTCAAAGCGAACCCGAACCGTGCCGCGAAGGGCGTCGTCATCGAGGCGAAGCTCGACAAGGGCCGCGGTCCGGTCGCCACCCTTCTCGTCCAGAACGGTACCCTCAATACGGGCGACATCGTCGTCGCCGGTACCGCGGTCGGCCGTGTCCGCGTCATGACCAATGAGCGCGGCAAACAGCTGAAGAAAGCCGGCCCGGCCGTTCCCGTCGAGGTCACCGGCCTTGCGGAAGTCCCGCAGGCGGGCGACGCCTTCGACGCCGTTTCCGATGAGAAACTGGCCCGTGAACTGGTCGAGCAGAGAAAGCAGGCCATCAAGGAAGAGCAGTTCAACGCTCAGCAGAAGGTCACGCTCGACAACCTGTTCGCCTCCCTCAAAGAGGGCGAACTCAAAGACCTCAACATCATCGTCAAAGCCGACGTCCAGGGTTCCGTCGAGGCCGTCAGACAGAGCCTCGAGAAACTCTCGAACGACGAAGTCCGCGTCCGCGTCATCCACGGCGCCGCCGGCGGCATCGTCGACTCCGACGTCATGCTGGCGAATGCTTCGAACGCCATCATCATCGGCTTCAACGTCCGTCCGGAAGCGGAAGCGGTCGTCAACGCCGAACGCGACGGCGTCGAGATCCGTACCTACCGCGTCATCTACGACTGCATCAACGATGTCCAGGACGCCATCAAGGGCATGCTGGCGCCGAAGTTCCGCGACGTCGACATCGGCCGTGCCGAAGTCCGCAACGTCTTCAAGATCTCTTCGGCGGGCACCATCGCCGGCTCCTATGTCCTGAACGGCAAGATCACGAGAGACGCCAAGCTCCGTGTCGTCCGCGACGGCATCATCGTGGCCGAAGACGCCATCCAGTCCCTGCGCCGTTTCAAGGACGACGTCAAGGAAGTCGCGTCCGGCTATGAGTGCGGTATCGGTCTGGAAAAATTCAACGACCTCAAGGAAGGCGACATTTTCGAAGCCTACGTCACCGAAGAATACAGAGACTAAGGAGGGTGCTCCATGCCATCCCATAAGTCACAGCGTACCGCGGAGGACATCAAGCGGGAACTGGCGGTCGTCATGCAGGGCGTCAAAGACCCCCGCGTGAAGGGCAAGATCCTGACCGTCGTCCGTGTCAATGTCTCCAGCGACAGTACCTACGCGAAAGTCTACATCAGCGACCTCGCCGGAATGGAGGGGGCAAAGGAGGCCGCCGCGGCGCTCAACAACGCGGCCGGGTTCCTGCGGGGCGAGATCGCCCGCAACCTCCACCTGCGTAAGGCTCCCGAACTCAAATTCATCGCCGACGACTCCATCGCCCACGGCATGGAGATCATCAAGGAACTCGAGACTCTGACAGGAGGCAAAGACTGATGCAGGCTGACATCCGCCGGGTCGGGGAGATCCTCGCAAACAGCGAGGACGTGCTCATCCTCACCCACAAGAACCCGGACGGGGACTGCCTCGGCACCGGAGCGGCGCTCTGCCGTTACCTGCTCTCCCTCGGGAAGCGGGCGACCGTCGTGAACGCCGACCCCATCCCGTCCAAGTTCGACTACCTGTTCGAAGGCCTCCCGCAGGAGACGTTCGAACCAAAGTGCATCATTTCCGTCGATGTGGCGGACCCGAAACTGCTGGGCTCCTACGAGGACCTCGCGGACCGGGTCGACCTGTGCATCGACCACCATATTTCCAACACGCTGTACGCGAAGGAGACCCACCTGTGTCCGGACGACGGCGCGGTCGCGTTGTCCCTGTACCGCATCTTCCGGGAACTCGGAGCGGCGATCGACGCCCCCATGGCGGACGCCCTTTACACCGGGCTCTCCACCGACACCGGATGCTTCCGGTACTCCAACGCCGATGCGGAGTGTTACCGTGCCGCGGCCGACCTCATCGAACTGGGGGCGGACAACGCGCGGATCAACGTGAAGATGTTCGAGACCAAACCGCTTGCGCAGTTCCAGGTCCTGTCCGACGCGTTCGCCGGGCTGCGGATGTTCTGCGACGGAAAAGTCTCGGTCCTCAAGATCTCTCAGGAGATGCTGGAACGGCACCACGCCGACACCGACACCTTCGACTTCGTGACCGCCATGTCCCGCCAGATCGAGGGCGTGCTCTGCGGCATCACCATGAAGGAACAGGAAGACGGCTCCTGGAAGATTTCTCTCCGCACCCACGAACCGCTCGACGCGTCTGCCATCTGTGGACTGCTCGACGGCGGCGGACACGTGCGGGCCGCGGGCTGCAACGCCGGCCCGGACGAAGAGGCGTCGCTTCAGACCCTGCTCGCGTACATCGCCGAACAGCTCGGGTGCGCGTTATGACCGGCATCATCTGTCTTCGCAAGCCGGAAGGCATCACGTCGTTCCAGGCCGTACGGAAGGTCCGGGGCATCACCGGGGAGAAGAAGGCGGGCCACTGCGGCACGCTCGACCCCGACGCGACCGGCGTCCTGCCCGTCATGCTCGGCGGAGCCACCCGGTTTCTCGAGTACCTGCCCACGACCCCGAAGCAGTACCGCGCGGTCATGAAACTGGGCGTCGTCACGGACACCCTCGACCTCACCGGCACCGTCCTTGAAACGAGGGACGTCGCGGCGGGGAGAGAGGAGGTCAGTTCGGTCCTAGGGCGTTTCCGCGGGGACATCCTGCAGGTGCCGCCCATGTATTCGGCCATCAAGAAAGACGGCGTGCGGCTCTACGACCTTGCCCGGAAGGGCGTGGAAGTGGAGCGGGAAGCGCGGCCGGTCACTATTTTTGAACTGGAATTACTGCCGGACGGAACAGACGGCACAGACCCCTCCGCGGGGGAGTATGTTCTGGACGTCACCTGCTCCGGCGGCACTTATATCCGGACCCTCATCGACGACATCGGGGCAGCGCTCGGCTGCGGCGCCTCCATGGCGGCTCTTCTGCGGACGCAGGTCGGCGAATTCACGCTGGACCGGGCGGTCACGCTCGAAGACCTCGAAGACGCGCGGGACGCCGGGACCCTCGATGAGCAGGTCATGCCCCTCGAGGAGGCGCTCCGCTTCCTGGACGCGGTCACGGTGACCGCTCCGCAGGGCAACCGGTTCCGGAACGGCGGCGATCTTTTCCTCGACCGCCTTCCTTTCCCGGAGACGCCGGACGACGGCACGCTCCTCCGGGTCTTTTCCCAAAATCAGGAATTCCTCGGACTGGGGGAAGTCTGCCGGGAGACCGGCATGCTGGCGGTCCGGAGAGTTTTCGTAAACAGGTGAACCCATGTACAACGAATTCATGCAAAAGGGCTCTGTCGTGGCCCTCGGCAGTTTTGACGGCCTCCATCTCGGACATATGGCGGTCATCAACAATGCCAAAAACCTGGCGACCATGCTCGACGCGGTGCCCTGCATCTGCACCTTCTCCGAGCATCCCCTCAAAGTGCTCGCCGGCAAAGAGCCTCCGGCACTGTTCTCGGGCGATGTGAAGGACGAGGCGTTCCGCAGCACCGGCATCGAAGTCGTCAAGCTGGACTTTGCGTCCATCATGCATATGAGCCCCGAGGCCTTCTTTGAAGAGATCCTCGTGAAGACGCTCCATGTGGCAGGCGTCTGCTGCGGATTCAACTACACCTTTGGCGACAAGGGGAAGGGGACTCCGGAGATGCTCGACCGCATGTGCGCGGAAAGCGGCGTCGTCTTCGAAGAGGCGGAGGCCACGGTCCTCGACGGCACTCCCGTCAGTTCGACCCGGATCCGCAACGCGCTGGCGGGCGGCAACGTCGAACTCGCCAACCGGATGCTCGGCCGTCCCTTCAAGTACCGCCAGCAGGTGGTCGACGGGGACAAACGCGGCCGCACCTGGGGCATCCCGACCATCAACCAGCCCTATCCGGAGGAACTGGTCATCCCGCGCCACGGCGTCTACGCCTCCAAGTGTGTCGTCGACGGCAGGTCCTATTTCGGCGCCACCAACATCGGCGTCCGGCCGACGGTCCGCGAGAACGACGTCCTGTCGAGCGAGACCTACCTCCTCGATTACGAGGGAGATCTCTACGGGAAATACGTCGACGTCAGCCTTCTCAAATTCCTCCGACCGGAGAAGAAATTCGAGTCGTTCGAAGCGCTCGAGGAGCAGATCCGCACCGATATCGCGACCATTCGAACGATCGGAGAACTCGACATCCTCGGCTGATTCCCGGCTAAAAAGGTTTTTTCTTTACAATTGAAAAGACCTGTGCTATACTACACACGCTCATTTCTCGGAGAACGGAGTAAACTTACCAACTGTAAGTCATCACCGGCCGCTCCCTGGGAAGTCTGCACTATATTTTGAATGAGGTGAAACAACATGACTCAGCAGGAAAAACAGGAAATCATGAAAGAGTACGCGACCCACGAAGGCGACACCGGTTCTCCCGAGGTCCAGATCGCAGTGCTCACCAAACGCATCAACGACCTGAATGCTCATCTGAAAGAGCATCCGCATGACCATCACTCCAGAAGAGGTCTTCTGAAGATGGTCGGTCACAGAAGAAACCTTCTGAAGTACCTTGCAAAGGTCGACATCGAGAGATACAGAGCTCTCGTCAAGAAGCTCGGTCTCCGTAAGTAAGTCCTTCATCAGGCAGGTAGCATTTCCTTGCTGCCTGCCTGCTTGACGTTATCGGGAGGTCTCGCAGAGTCCGCCGTATAAGGGTTAGCAGTGAATCAAGTACCCGAAGTTTTTCGGATATTTCATTTATTGCTAAACCTTTGGACAAGCAGATCCTCCCGCCATGAAATCTCAAAAATGAAAGAGAGGATTAGACATGTTTTTTGAAAACTACAAAGTGTATGAGACCACTCTGGCCGGCCGTCCGCTGAAACTGGAAACCGGCAAAATGGCTCAGCTCGCCAACGCCGCCGTCCTGGCCAGCTACGGCGAAACGGTCGTGCTCTGCACCGTGACCGCATCTGACAAACCCCGGGAAGGCATCGATTTCTTCCCGCTCTCCGTCGACTTCGAGGAGAAAATGTACTCTGTCGGCCGCATCCCCGGCTCCTTCCAGAGAAGAGAGAGCAGACCGTCTGAAAAGGCGATCCTTGCGTCCCGCTGCATCGACCGACCCATCCGCCCGCTGTTCCCGAAGGACCTGCGCAACGACTGCACCGTCATCGCGACGGTCATGAGCGTCGACCCGGACTGCTCCCCCGAGGTAGCGGCCGCCATCGGCGTCTCCACCGCCATTGCCATCTCCGACATCCCGTGGGACGGCCCCATCTCCTCCGTTCAGGTCGGTCTCGTCGACGGCGAGATCATCATCAACCCGAACTTCGAGCAGAGAGCCGCTTCCGACCTCAAACTGACCGTTTCTTCCACCGAAGACCTGGTCGCCATGATCGAGGCCGGCGGCAACGAGATCTCCGAAGACGTCATGTTCGACGCCATCATGGCCGCTCATGAAGCGAACAAGGAAGTCGTCAAATTCATCAACGGCATCGTTGCCGAGATCGGCAAAGAGAAGTTCACCTACGAGTCCTCCAACCCCGATCCCGCCATCATGGAAGAGATCGAGAACTGGGTCGTCGAGGACGTCAAGAAGGCTCTTGACACCGACGACAAGCGCATCCGCGATGAGCGCATCCGCCCCATCTCCGATGCCATCCACGAGAAATACGATGAGCAGTTCGAAGGCAACGAAGGCAAACTGGACGAGATCCTTTACCTCATCCAGAAGCACGTCGTCCGCAGCTGGCTGAAAGACGAGCACAAGCGCGTCGACGGCCGCGGCATCGATGAGATCCGTCCTCTGAACGCCGAGATCGACCTCCTTCCGAGAGTCCACGGTTCCGGTATGTTCACGAGAGGCCAGACTCAGGTCCTGTCCATCGCCACCCTCGCTCCTCTGTCCGATGCCCAGAAACTCGACGGCATCGACGAAGAGACCGAGAAGCGCTACATGCATCAGTACAACTTCCCGTCCTACTCGGTCGGTGAGACCAGACCCTCCCGCGGCCCCGGCCGTCGTGAGATCGGCCACGGCGCCCTCGCCGAGAAGGCCCTCGTCCCGGTCCTCCCGAGCATCGAGGAGTTCCCGTACGCCATGCGTGTCGTCTCCGAAGTCCTGTCCTCCAACGGTTCGACTTCCCAGGCGTCCATCTGCGGTTCCACCCTGTCCCTGATGGCAGCCGGTGTCCCGATCAAGGCTCCGGTCGCCGGCATCTCCTGCGGCCTCATCACCGGTGACGAAGGCGTCTACGGCGACTTCATGACCATGGTCGACATCCAGGGCCTCGAGGACTTCTACGGCGACATGGACTTCAAAGTCGCCGGTACCAAGAAGGGTATCACCGCCATCCAGATGGACCTCAAGGTCCACGGCCTGACCCCCGAGATCATCCGCGAAGCCTTCACCAAGACGAAGACCGCGAGAGAATACATCCTCGACGACATCATGGCTCCGGTCATCGCCGAGCCGCGCGCCGAGCTGTCCAAGTACGCTCCGAAGATGCTCACCACCAAGATCGATCCCGAAAAGATCGGTGACGTCATCGGCAAGCAGGGCAAGGTCATCCAGAAGATCCAGGCCGAATGCGAATGCAAGATCGACATCGACGATGACGGTAACGTATTCGTCTCCTGCCAGGACATCGACAACGCTCAGAGAGCGCTGTTCATGGTCGAGACCATCGCCAACGATCCCGAGATCGGTGCCATCTACAAGGGCGTCGTCACCCGCCTCATGAGCTTCGGCGCGTTCGTTGAGATCGCTCCCGGCAAGGAAGGCCTCGTCCACATCTCCCGCCTCGATGTCAAACGCACCGAGCGTGTCGAAGATGTCGTTGCCGTCGGCGATGAAGTCATCGTCAAGGTCATCGAGATCGACGACCAGGGCCGGATCAATCTCTCCAGAAGAGACGCTCTCATCGAGGTCGAAGGTGCCGTTCCGGAGAACGACATCGAAGAGGAAGAGAGACCCCGCCGCAGAAACAACGACCGTGGCGGCTACCGCCGCGGCGGCCGCAGAAACTGAGCGGTAACACTGACTGAAAAATGCCTGCTTTGACTTATGTCAGGGCAGGCATTATTATTAGACGTTAGAAAGAAGAAAAGGAGGTGGAAGCAGAATGGACGCACGACTCGAGAAGATCCTGCCGCTCGTGCAGAAGCCCGGCCGCTACATCGGCGGGGAGCTGAACAGCGTCGAAAAAGACCCGTCGACCGTCGACATGCGTTTCGCGTTCTGTTTCCCCGACACCTATGAGATCGGCATGTCCCACCTCGGCATCAAGATCCTCTACTACCTCATCAACGAGCGGGAGGACGCCTACTGCGAGCGGGTCTTCGCGCCCTGGCTCGACATGGAGGAACAGATGCGCAGGGTCGGCCTGCCCCTCTTCACGCTCGAGACGGGGACGCCGCTCTCGGAGTTCGACCTCATCGGGTTCACGCTCCAGTACGAGATGTCCTTCACGACCTGTCTCTACATGCTCGAACTCGGCGGCGTGCCGCTGCTTTCGAAGGACCGGCACAGCCTGAAAAACCTCGTCGTGGGCGGCGGCCCCTGCGCCTGCAACCCGGAGCCCATCGCGGACTTTTTCGACCTCTTCATGCTCGGCGACGGGGAAGAGGTCATGATGGACCTCCTCGACCTCTACAGGGAATACAAGGAGCAGGGCGCGTCCAAAGAGGAGTTCCTGAAGGCGGCCTCCCACATCGGCGGCATCTACGTCCCGTCCCTCTACGACGTCGCGTACCACGAAGACGGCACCGTCAAATCGGTCTCTCCCGTGGGCGATGCACCGGCCGTGGTCCGCAAACGTGTCGTCGCAGACCTTGACGCCGCGTTTTATCCCGACAGGTTCCTCGTGCCCTACATCGACATCGTCCATGACCGGGCCGTCGAGGAGATCTACCGGGGCTGCATCCGCGGCTGCCGGTTCTGTCAGGCGGGATTCTTATATCGCCCCATCCGGGAAAAGAGCGTGGACACCATCAACGCGCAGGCGAAGAGCCTCTGCGAGTCGACGGGGTACGATGAGATCTCGGTCATCTCGCTGTCCACCTCCGACTACTCCGGCATCCAGCCGCTGCTGTCCGACATGGCGGACTGGACCGCGGAACAGAAGATCAACATCTCGCTGCCGTCGCTCCGGATCGACACGTTCTCGGACGAACTCGTGGAGAAGCTGAACCTCATCCGCCGCAGCGGCCTGACCTTCGCGCCGGAGGCCGGCTCCCAGCGGATGCGGGACGTCATCAACAAGAACATCACGGAAGAGGACATCATGAAGTCCGTGCGCATCGCCTTCGCGAACAACTACGCGACAGTCAAGCTGTACTTCATGCTGGGCCTCCCTTATGAGACGATGGAAGACGTCGAGGCCATCGTGGACCTCGGCAAACAGATCGTCGATGCCTTTTACCGGAACCCGGACCGGGTCAAGGGGCGGCACCTCACGGTGAACATCAGCGCGTCGCCCTTCGTGCCGAAACCCTTCACGCCCTTCCAATGGGAACCGCAGGACACGAAAGCGTCCATCGAGGAGAAACAGGAACGGCTCCACGAACTGGCGGCGAAGACCCGGCTCCACATCTCGAGCCATCATTCCGACACCATCTTCCTCGAGGCGGCGTTCGCCCGGGGAGACCGGCGGCTCTGCAAGGTCATTCAGAAGGCCTTTGAAAAGGGCTGCTACTTCGACTCCTGGGACAACTGCTTCGACATCGACAAGTGGATGGAGGCGTTCGAGGAGTGCGGGCTGGACCCGGCGTTCTATTCGAACCGCCGTCGCAGCTACGACGAAGTGCTCCCCTGGGACCACCTCGACAACGGCCCGTCCAAGGAGTTCCTCATCCGGGAAAACGAGAAGGCGAAAGAGGCGGCGGTCACGCCGAACTGCCGGGAGCAGTGTTCGAACTGCGGCGCCCAGCGGCTGAACGGCGGAAAATGTGACGCCCTTCTGAAGATCGACCGGGGGAGGGAAGCGGTATGAGAGACGTACGCATCCGCTTTTCCAAGACCGGGAAAGCCAAATACATTTCCCATCTCGACCTGACGCGGTGTTTTGCCAGAGCCATCTTCCGCGCGAAGATCCCGCTCTGGTTCACGGAGGGGTTCAACCCCCGTCCGTACATGAACTTCACGAGCCCTCTGACCCTCGGGGCGGAGAGCCGCGCGGAGGCCCTCGACATCCGGCTCGAAGACGAGTCGATGACCGACGAAGAGGTGGCGTCCCGCCTTGGCGCCGTCATGCCGCCGGACATCCGCATCCTCAGTGCCGCGCCGCCGGTCTACAAGATGAACCAGATCGAAGAGTCGCGGTACCGCGTGGAAGTCGAGCCGTCGAACGGCGACCCGGACGCTCTGGCAGAGGCGTTCCGACAGGTGTCGGAACAGGAGCATCTGATCGTGGAGAAGTCCGGCAAGCGGGGAAAACGCAAGGTCATGAAACAGATCGACCTGAAAGAATACATCAAGGACCTGTCCATCGGGACCGATGGGGAGCGCGTGGTCATGGAAGTGACCCTGCCGTCCTCGTCGCAGTTCGGCGTGAACCCGCGCCTGTTCCTCGACAAGTTCCTGAGTGAGACCGGGGAGGAACCGGTCCGGATCCGTATGATGCGGGAGGCGATGTACATCGCCGACGGCGTCCTGTTTGAATAAAAAAGAGGAGATCGCAATATGCCCGGAAGATACAAGAAACTCGGTTTGAAAGACATCCGCTACAGCGGGAAATACATTCTGGCGAGCGTCATCGTCGAAGGTCTGCTCCTGGCCCCGAAGACCACCGTCCGGTGGCAGGGGAAAGAGGTGCAGATCGGCGGCATCATCCCGATGCTCCAGAAGGAGATCGCCGCGGGGATCCGCGACGGTCTGAACACGGTGCTGCCGAAAGCGGCGACGACGGTCGAGAACACGTTCCGCCAGACGCCGATCAAGGACGTCGCCATCGAGAAGATCCTCTGGTTCGTCTATGAATACATGAAGGACGTGACCCTGAACTCGCTCGTGACCGGCATCCTCGACCGCGCGAACCTGTCCGACACCATCAAGCTGGAAGGGCTGTTCCGCGACCGTCTGCAGGACGTCATCGACAGCAAGGACGACCGTGAGAAGCTGATCGCCGGACTGGCCGATTTCCTCATCCATACGGCCAACACCGTCTTTGCCGACACGTCCGTCGCCTCCTTCCTGAACGGCGGCCTCGGCGACAATGTGAAGGCGACGCTCGTCGACTATATCGACAAGGGGCTCGAGACGGAGCTCGGCAACACGGTCATCACCCGGGTCCTCGACGCGGTCGAGCAGTTCGAGACGCTGACCCTCGCGGGCTTCCTCGAGCGGTACTTCGACCTGCCCCGTCCGGCCTTTGAAAAGTTCCTGTCCGACACCTACGAGAAGTACCTCGGCACCCGGATGGTGGCCGACCTCTCGAACACCGGCCTCGGGGAACAGCTCTACACGAAGATCGCCGGCATGGATTACGATCAGGTCTTCCAGGACATCACGAAAAACCACTGGCGCGAGCTCGTCCAGGTGACGATGACGGCTGCCGGCGTCGGGATGTTCTTCCTGAACCGGTCGCGAAAAGTCGAGGCGAAACAGGAGAAAAAGACTGCGAAAAAGGCGAAGAAAGCCTATAAAAAGAGCAATAAAAAAGCCACTAAGGCAAACGCCAAAGCAGCGAAAAAAGCAAAGAAGAAAAAGTAAGACACCCAAAGAGTAAGATAGCCAAAGAGCAAGATGCCGGTGTTCCAACCGAATCGCTCGCCGGCACACCAAACTGCAATTCATTTCAAATAAGCCAGAAGACCGCCGGTCCACCCGCAATTCGGTGCAACCGGCGGTCTTTTGACTCTTAAAGCTCTTTTGTCGCTCCATTTACCGCCTGATTTCCTGTTTTCGGCAATGCAGGCGGTAAGAATCAGAGTACTTTTCGGAGGGAAACGGCATTATTACCGCCGGTTTTCCCAAAGTAATAGAAATAGGCGGTAAAACAAGGGAAGGATTCTTCGGATCGCGCTCATATTTACCGCCTCTTTTCTCGATATCGAAGAATCAGGCGGTAAAAAGCCGGGAAAGCTCTTGATTGGACTCGCTTTTTTACCGCCGGTTTTCTCGATAATCGCAATCGCGGCGGTAAATCTCAGGAAAAGGACTTCGTTTTGCCTTTTCGATTACCGCCGGTTTTCGTGTTTCCGGCAAAAGAGGCGGTAAATGACGCTCTTTTTTGACGCCGGGGCTTCGTCGGAGGTCCACGGAGTCGGGGCAAAAAGCCCCTTGGTCCGGGACCTGCGGCGCCTCCTCGCACCGGCTGAACGGTTCTCCCGGCAGGCCGAAGGGCACATCTGTCTTTTGGCCTGGTGTCTGCCCCACACAGCAGAAAAGGCCCTTGTCAAGACCGGCGGAAGCCGCCGCAGGGTAGCCTTGACAAGGGTCTTTGAATGCTGTAATCAAGCTTTTTGAAAGGGAGAGTGTCAGCCTTTGTAATGGGAGTGTGGCAGCCTCCGCTGTGGAGACGCAGCCTTTGCAGTGGGAGAATGTCAACCCCGGAAATAAGGGTTTTCCTGCTTGTTGATCATGTAGCGGCCGACCCAGAAGACGATCGCGAAGATCATGAGGCCGAGCAGGAAAAATGCGAACATGGCGCAGACGATCGAATATTTCCCATAGGGGACGAGATCGGTGACGATCTGCGCGGACTCCCGCTGCGCGACGGCGAGGGAGTTGTAATAGCCCATCATCAGGAAAAACGTGATGTTCCCGACAAAGCCGGTGATGACGCTGATGAGCCAGTACAGGTGGCGGAACTGCTTCCAGCCGAGGATGTCCATGGCGACCGACAGGCCGACCAGGAGGATGAACAAAATAATGGGTACTGCGATGGACATTTCCGTTCCTCCTTGCATTGGTTACGACTCCGGCAGGAACGCTTCCAGCCGGTAGATGGGACAGCCCTGGCTTGCGAACCGCTGTTCGTACTCGGTGACGATGTTTCCTTCAAAGTCACTGTGGTGCAGGTCCAGAGAGATGTTCTTGAGCTGCCAGCCCGCCTTCGAGAACTCTTCGATCGAATACTCGAAAAAGTGCATGTTATCGGTCTTCTGATGGACTTCGGCACCCGCTTCGAGCAGGTCCCGGTAGATCGCCAGAAAGCGTCCGTTGGTGAGCCGGTGGTTCTTGTAACTGCCCTTCGGATAGGGGCAGGAGAAGTTGAGGTAGATGCCGGCGATGCTGTGGTCCGGCAGGAATTTCTGCAGGTACTCGGCGCCGATGGGGGCGAATTTCACATTTGTGAGGCCGTCCCGTTTGGCCCGCTCCGCCGCCATGACGATGACGTCGGAGACCTTTTCGACCGCGATGTAGTTGTACTCCGGGTGGCGTGCCGCCAGTTCGGCGATGAACTGACCCTTGCCGCAACCGATCTCGAGATAGACCGGGTGGTCGTTCCCGAAGATGGCCCCGTAGTCGAGGTACTCTTTCTTCTGGATGGCGGTCAGGGCGTTGGGGTCGTCGGTGACGGTGTCGAGCAGATAATCGGCGACCGCTTCGAGCCGCGGCACGAGATTTTTCTTTTTCCGCATGCGCATGGGTCAGACCCCCTCCTTTCCCTGTTTTGTGAAAAGTATTTTAGCATAAACCACGTGGAAATCCAATAACGTGGAAAAAACTCTTGCAAAGTGCGTGTATTGCTGATAATATATTAGGGCATTTAAATCCAAAAGCGGACGGTCCTCTGACGCTCAGCGTGTATGAACGTTCTGATTCTCAAGGAGGAATAACACATGGACGCACTGAAAATCATGACCGAAGGTATGGTCAAGGAAGAGCAGCCGGTTCTGAACATCGGTGATACCGTCAGAGTCGACGTTCGCATCAAGGAAGGCAGCAGAGAAAGGATCCAGGCTTTCGAAGGCACCATCATCGCCAAGAGAGGCTCCGGAGTTTCCGAGACCTTCACCGTTCGCCGTGTTTCTTACGGTGTCGGTGTCGAGAGAGTGTTCCCGGTCAACTCCCCGAACGTGACCAAAGTCACGGTCGTCCGCTCCGGTAAAGTCCGCAGAGCGAAACTGTATTACCTGCGCGACCGCGTCGGTAAGGCTGCCAAAGTCAAGGGTACGGTCTGATCCGTCACCCTTCATGGTGAACCAATCAGAAGGAGACCTTTCGAGGTCTCCTTCTTTTTATTTTATTTATAGTGGATATTAAAGCGTTTTTTTGGTAGAATATCACGGATAATAGATTCCTGTAGAAAAAGGGGGGAAGAGTATGAAGATCCAGTACCGAGCCGTCGATGTTTCCGGTACCGAGGCGACACCGCATCCCGCGGAAAAATATTTCGACTTCGTCGCGACCGTCGCCGGCGCCATTGCAGCCGTCATGCTCATCCTCACGTTCCTGTTCCGGGTCGTCACTGTTGACGGGCACTCCATGGTGCCGAACCTGCAGCACGGCGACCGGCTCATCACGACGGATGTCACCACCCGCTACGAGCGGGGCGAGATCATCGTCATTTCCAGAGCCGATGACGATCCGCTCGTCAAACGGGTCATCGCCGTCGCCGGCGACACCATCGACTTCCAGAACGGCAGCGTGTATCTGAACGGTCTGCTGCTCGACGAACCCTACATCGACCAGGAGACCTACGACGTCTCCCCGGGTCCGCCGGACTTCCCGCTCACGGTCCCGCGCGGCTATGTGTTCGTCATGGGCGACAACCGCGGCAACTCCCTGGACTCCCGCTCCTATGAAGTGGGGCTCGTGGATACTCACCGCATTTTAGGAAAAGTACTGGTCCATCTCTCAAATTCGGAGGAATGATATATGAGTCTGTTCAAGAATAAGAGCCTGGCGGAAGATCTGGCACAGGCGGAAGAAACCTACAGCGAGGCCGCACAGGCCATCGAAGTGCTGGAAGAGGCGGCCGTCGAGGGCGAACTGAATCTCGACGCGGAACTCGAGAAGATCGAGGCGAAGGCTGCGTCCGACACCGGGGCCTTCGTGGAGAAGACCTCCCGCCGCAAGGCCGTCGAATTCACCTATGAGTTCGTCAGCGTCCTCATGGTGGCCGCGGTCATGACCGCCATCCTGTTCACGTTCCTCTACCGGTTCTCCGGCGTCGTGGGCGAGTCCATGGAGCCGACGCTCCACTCGGGCGACTGGGTCTTCCTGTCCCAGATGGAAGACACCGACCCGCGCTACGGCGACGTCGTCGTCATCTCGCAGGAGAACGCGTACCACGAGAACATCATCAAGCGCGTCATCGCGACCGAAGGGCAGATCATCGACATCAACTATGACAACGGTGACGTCATCGTCAACGGTCAGATCCTCGACGAGCCCTACATCAACAACGAGACCATCAACTCCTACGATATGTCCCTGCCCCTGATGGTGCCGGAAGGGCACTGCTTCGTCATGGGCGACAACCGTCAGAACTCGATCGACTCCCGTTCGACGGCCATCGGACTCATCGACAACGATTACATCCTCGGCATCGCCAAACGGGCTTCCACCCCGAACGGCATCGTCGACCTGGAGCTCCCGGAGGGTTAAATGCCTGACTTTCAGAAACAGACCGTCCAGTGGTTCCCGGGCCATATGGCCAAGACCCGCCGGAAGATCAAAGAGAGCCTGCCTCTGGTGGACGCCGTCGTCGAGATCGTCGACGCCCGCATCCCGGAGAGCAGCCGCAACCCGGAGCTGGACGACATCACGTCCGGCAAACCGAGGATCATCCTTCTCAATAAGTCGGATGTCGCCGACCAGAATGCCACCCGTGCCTGGATGGACTACTTCCAGAGCAGGGGTGCTTTCGTCCTGTCGGTCGACTGCCGGACCGGAAAAGGCCTGAACGGCTTCGTACCGCTCGTCCGCAAAGCGCTCGCGGAGCGCATCGCCCAAAACGAGGCGAAGGGCATGAGCGGCCGCCCGCTGCGGCTCATGGTCGTGGGCATCCCGAACACGGGCAAGTCCTCGTTCATCAACCGCATGAGCTCGAAGTCGAAACTGCAGGTCGCGAACCGTCCCGGCGTCACCCGCTCCAACCAGTGGGTCGTCTGCGGAGACGGCATCGAACTCCTCGACACGCCCGGCGTGCTCTGGCCGAAGTTCGACGACCCGGCCGTGGGCGATAAACTGGCCTTCATCGGGTCCATCAAAAGCGACGTCATGGATGTCGAGACCATCGCGGTCCGGCTCCTTGCCATCCTGAAGACCGACTACACCGACCGGCTCTGCGAGCGCTACAAGGTCGACGCCTCCGTGGCCGACATGGAACCCTACGAGGTCCTTGAGGCCATCGGCCGCAAACGGGGCATGCTCCTGCGCGGCAACGAGGTCGACACGGAGCGGGCCGCCAACACTCTGCTGACGGAGTACCGCAGCGGGAAGCTCGGGAAGATCACGCTCGAGCGGCCGAAAGGATGACGGCATGGCAAAGGAAAAAACGACACCGACTTACGAGCTCGAAGACAGAGGGAGAGCCGAAGGGCTCGCCCGCGTCTGCGGCATCGACGAGGCGGGGAGAGGCCCCCTGGCGGGTCCCGTCTTCGCGGCGGCGGTCGTCCTGAAGCCCGGCACCGACATCCCCGGCCTCAACGACTCCAAAAAGCTCACCGCCAAAAAGCGGGACGAGCTGTTCGACCTCATCCTCGAGGTGGCCGACGACTACTGTGTCGCCTCCGCCACGGAAAAGGAGATCGATGAACTCAATATCCTGCAGGCCACGTTCCTCGCCATGAACCGGGCGTTCGACGGGCTGCGGGTCAAGCCGGACCTCGCCCTCGTGGACGGGAACCGGAACCCCGGCGTGGACGCCGTGGTCGAGACCGTCGTCAAGGGCGACTCCCGGTCCATGTCCATCGCCGCCGCCTCCATCCTCGCGAAGGTCTCGAGAGACCGGTACATGCTGGAGATCGCGAAGCTCTTCCCGCAGTACCAGTTCGAGAAGCACAAGGGGTACGGCACGAAGCTGCACTATGAGATGCTGCAGCAGTACGGCGTTTCCGAGGTACATCGCCAAAGCTTTCTCAAAAACCTCGAAGAACACTTTCACTGAAGACGAGAGGGGAACGCCGCATTGAACAAAAACGGCCTGGGCAACCTCGGAGAGGACTATGCCTGCGAAGTGCTCGAAGGGCTCGGCTACGAAGTCCTCGACCGCAATTTCCGAAGCCGCTTCGGAGAGATCGACATCATCGCCCGCAAGGAGGGCTTCCTCTGCTTCATCGAGGTGAAGACCCGTTCGGAACGCTCGATGGGCCGTCCGGCGGAAAGTGTCACTCTGTCCAAACAGCAGAAGATCATCAAGACCACCGAATACTACATCGTCTGCCATCCCTATCTCGTGGAACGGGAAGGGCTGCAGCCCCGCTTCGACTGCATCGAAGTGTTCGCGAGCAGCGAGGGCAGACCGGTGGCCTATGAATACATCAAGAACGCTTTCACAGCGAATCCATAACGATAGGAGCGCATCCATGCTTTACACCAGCACCCGAAACAACACGCTACGCGTCGAGGCCAGTGAGGCCATCACCCGGGGCATCTCGGAGGACGGCGGCCTGTTCGTCCCGGTCGAGATCCCGCAGCTCTCTCTGCAGGACCTGCAGGAGATGATCCCGATGTCCTACATCGAGCGGGCGAAGAAGGTCCTCTCTCTGTACCTCACGGACTTCACGCCGGAGGAGATCGACTCCTGTGTCAGCGGCGCCTACGCCGAAGGCAAATTCGACTCCGACAAAGTGGCGCCCCTCGTCACACTGGACGAGAAGGCGGAAGTCCTCGAACTGTTCCGCGGCCCGACCTGCGCGTTCAAGGACATGGCGCTCCAGCTGCTGCCTTACCTTCTGACCACCGCGGCGAAGAAGGCGGCTCCCGACAAACAGATCGTCATCCTGGTCGCCACGTCCGGAGACACCGGCAAAGCGGCTCTGGAAGGCTTCAAAGACGTGCCCGGCACCCGGATCCTCGTCTTCTATCCGAGGGACGGCGTCAGCCCCATGCAGAAACTCCAGATGGTCACTCAGGAAGGCGCCAACGTCGGTGTCTGCGCCATCGAGGGCAACTTCGACGATGCCCAGAGCGGCGTCAAAAAGATCTTCACCGACCAGACCGTCGGCGCGAAGCTCGCGGAGAACGGACTCATGTTCTCCTCCGCGAACTCCATCAACTGGGGCCGTCTCGTGCCGCAGATCGTCTACTACTGCAGCGCCTATGCCGACATGCTCGAAAAGGGCAAAGTCGCGCCGGGTGAGGCGATGAACGTCGTCGTCCCCACCGGCAACTTCGGCAACATCCTCGCGGCGTACTACGCGAAGCTCATGGGCGTGCCCGTCGGCAAACTCATCTGCGCGTCCAATGCCAACAACGTCCTCACGGACTTCCTGACGACCGGTACCTATGACCGGAACCGGACGTTCTATACCACGATGTCGCCGTCCATGGACATCCTCATCTCCAGCAACCTGGAACGCCTTCTGTTCCACCTCTCCGGGGAAGACGATGCCGCGGTCCGCGACTGGATGGGCAAACTCGCGGAGACCGGCTTCTACACCGTCTCGGACGAAGTCTTCGCCCAGATCAAAGAACATTTCGCCGCCGGCTGCGCGGACGACGAGACCGTTTCCGGCGTCATCCGGAAGACCTATGAGGAGGACGGTTACCTGTCCGACACCCACACCGGCGTCGCTATCACCGTTTACCGCGACTACTGCGCCGCGACCGGGGACGGGACCCCGACGGTCATCGCCGCCACGGCCAGCCCGTACAAGTTCTCGAAGAGCGTCCTGACCGCCGTCCTGGGTGAGACCCCGGACCTCGACGAGTTCGACATGGCCGGCGCGCTCTCCGACCGGACCGGCGTGAAGATCCCGGCGCCCCTCAGCAACCTGAAAGACAAGACGGTCCGCTTCACGACGACCTGCGCCGCCGACGACATGGAGCAGCAGGTCTACGACATGCTCGGCATCTGAGAGGTGTGACATGGCACTGTTCGCGATGGGCGACACCCATCTCTCAATGGGCACCGACAAGCCCATGGACAAGTTCCCCGGCTGGGAGAACTACGTCTCCCGCATGGAGGAGAACTGGCGGAAGCTCGTGGGGCCCGAAGACACGGTCGTCATCCCCGGAGACATCTCCTGGGGCATGACCTTCGACGAGGTGCGGCCGGACTTCGCCTTCCTGAACGAGCTCCCCGGAACGAAGCTCATCGGCAAGGGCAACCACGACTACTGGTGGTCCACGATGAACAAGATGAACGCGTTCCTCGAGGACGAGGGCTTCGACACCCTGCGGTTCCTCCACAACAACACGTACGTGGTGGGGGGCTACGCCATCTGCGGTACCCGCGGATGGTTCTTCGACGACGAGACGCCCCACAGCGAGAAGGTCATCAACCGCGAATGCGGACGCCTCCGCATGGGGATCGACGCCGCGAAAGCCACCGGGAAAGAGCCGCTGGTCTTCCTTCACTACCCGCCGGTGACGACCGACCGGGAGTGCACTCCGATCATGGATGTGCTCCGCGAGTCCGGCATCTCCGTCTGCTATTATGCCCACCTGCACGGCACCGCCATCTCGCGGGCATTCCGGGGCGAGAAGGACGGCATCCGCTTCGATCTCGTTTCCGCCGACTCCATGAATTTCTGCCCGCTGCTGATTTCCCGGTAAAACGGCCGAAAATTTTATGGAAAATCCTTATTCTATGTGGTATAATACGTTAGTTTTTAATAGTACTTGAGAGGAGAACTCCAAACATGAGTCTGAAATCTTCCGAAAAAATCGATACCAATCTCTATGAGCTCGTCATCGACGTAGACGGCGAGACCTTCAACAATGCCATCAACCAGGCATTCCAGAAGCAGAGAAAGAACATCACCATCCCGGGCTTCCGCAAAGGGAAGGCCACCCGCGGCATGGTCGAAAGATATTACGGCGAAGGCGTCTTCTACGAAGATGCGTTCGAGATCATCTATCCCGACGCAGTCGAAGAAGCCGTCAAGGAAGCCGGCATCGAGATCGTCGACAACCCCTTCGACGTGGACTTCAAGGAAGTCGGCAAAGACGGCCTGACCTTCTCTCTGAAAGCTACCGTCAAACCCGAAGTCGAGATCGGCGACTACAAGAGCCTGGAGCTCAAGAAGCCCATCGCCGAAGTCACTGACGAAGACATCGACGCGGAACTCGCTTCCATGCAGGAGCGCGGCGCCCGTTTCGTCGAAGTCGACCGTGAGGCCAAACTCGACGACATGACCGTCATCGATTTCGAAGGTTTCGTCGACGACGTCGCATTCGAAGGCGGCAAGGGCGAAGGCTATGAGCTGACCCTCGGCTCCGGCCAGTTCATCCCCGGTTTCGAAGACCAGATCGTCGGCCACAAAGTCGGCGAGGAATTCGACGTCAACGTCAAATTCCCGGAGGACTATGTCGAAGAGCTCGCGGCGAAAGACGCGGTCTTCAAAGTCAAACTGAACGCCATCAAGGAGAAGCAGCTTCCGGAACTGGACGATGACTTCGCCATGGACGTTTCCGAATATGACACCCTCGACGAGTACAAAGAGCACATCAAAGAGGACCTCGCGAAGACCAAGGCAGACGCTGCCGAGGCAGAGGTCGACTCCCAGATCTTCGAGAAGCTGGCCGGCCTCATCAAAGCCGAGATCCCGGAAGTCATGTTCGAGCATGAAGTCGACAACGCCGTCCAGGACTTCGGATATCAGATCCAGTCCCAGGGCCTCGACCTTCCGACCTACCTCGCCTACACCGGCATGACCGAAGAAGCCCTTCGCGACAGCTTCCGTGAGCGCGCCGAGAACCAGGTCAAGGTCCGCCTTGCCCTCGAGAAGATCGCCGAGCTCGAGAAGTTCGACGTCACCGACGAAGATGTCGACGCTCAGTACAGCAAGCTTGCCGAGCAGTATGAGATGGACATTGAGACCATCAAGAGCATCCTGCCGGCTGAGGATATCAAGAAAGACGTCTCCACGACCAAGGCTCTTGACATCGTCAAGGAGACGGCCACCATCACCGAAGTCGATGCCAACGACTTCATCGCAGAGTCTGTAGCGGAGAAGATCGAAGCGGCAGAGGAGAAGGCCGAAGAGAAGAAACCGGCCAAGAAGACCGCCGCCAAGAAGACGACCGCGAAGAAGGCGGACGACGGCGAGAAGAAACCCGCCGCGAAGAAGACCGCTGCCAAGAAGACGACCGCGAAGAAGGCCGACGACGGCGAGAAGGCACCGGCAGCCAAGAAGACCACTGCCAAGAAGACGACTGCGAAGAAGACCACCAAAAAGGCAGACGACAAGGCAGAATAACGACGCATCATAACAGATGACTGTACTCTTTTCATAAAACAAAATGAAAGATTTGGACAGGCGGCGGGGGAAACCTCGTCGCTTTCCGCAACCAGGGAGGTTTTACAATGCCCTTAGTACCTTATGTCATTGAACAGACCAGCCGCGGAGAGCGTCAGTACGACATCTTCTCGAGACTCCTCGACGACCGTATCATCGTCCTCTCCGACGAGGTCAACGACGCGACTGCCAGCCTGGTCGTCGCACAGCTCCTGTTCCTGGAAGGTCAGGACGCGGAAAAAGACATCCACCTTTACATCAACAGCCCCGGCGGTTCCGTGACAGCCGGTATGGCGATCTACGACACCATGCAGTACATCAAGTGCGATGTCTCGACCATCTGCATGGGCCTCGGCGCCAGCATGGGCGCGTTCCTGCTCGCGGCCGGCGCCAAAGGCAAGCGCTATGCTCTCCCGAACGCTGAGATCATGATCCACCAGCCCTCCGGCGGCGCCAGAGGACAGGCGACCGAGATCCAGATCGTGGCAGAGAACATCCTGCGCACGAGAGAACGCCTGAACCGCATCCTCGCCGAGAACACCGGCAAGCCGATCGAAGTCATCGCCCAGGACACCGAGCGCGACAACTTCATGACGGCGGAAGAGGCCCTCGAATACGGCCTCATCGACAAAGTCCTCGACAAGAGAGACTAAACGGAGGGAACCTACATTGGCCAGAAACGACCAGATGAGACTTCGCTGCAGCTTCTGCGGTAAGACGCAGGACCAGGTCGACAAGCTCATCTCCGGTATGAACGACACGTTCATCTGCGACGAGTGCGTAGAGCTCTGTATGGAACTCGTCAACGATGACCTGGAACTGAAGGCGGCACAGAAGCGCCAGCGGGCCCAGAAAAATGCCAAACCCCTGCCGAAACCGCAGGAGATCAAAGCGACCCTGGACGAATATGTCATCGGTCAGGAGCGCGCGAAGATCACCCTGTCGGTCGCGGTCTACAACCACTACAAGCGCATCTTCTGCGGCGACCAGACGGACGTCGAACTCCAGAAGAGCAACGTCCTGCTCCTCGGCCCCACCGGTGTCGGGAAAACGATGCTGGCGCAGACACTGGCCCGGACTCTGGACGTCCCCTTTGCGGTGGCCGATGCCACGACCCTGACGGAAGCGGGCTATGTCGGAGAAGATGTCGAGAACATCCTGCTCCGGCTCATCCAGGCGGCCGACTTCGACGTCGAGCGCGCCGAGACCGGCATCATCTATGTCGACGAGATCGACAAGATCGCCCGGAAGTCCGAAAACCCGTCCATCACCCGCGATGTCTCCGGCGAAGGTGTTCAGCAGGCACTGCTGAAGATCCTCGAAGGGACCGTTTCCAACGTTCCTCCCCAGGGCGGACGGAAACATCCCCAGCAGGAGTTCATCCAGGTCGACACTTCGAACATCCTCTTCATCTGCGGCGGTGCCTTCGACGGCATCGAGAAGATCGTGGAGAAACGCTCCGGCAACGGCGGCCTCGGCTTCGGCGCCGAGATCAAATCGACGAAGGAAATGGAACTGACCGAAGCCATGCAGAACGTCATTCCCCAGGACCTCGTCAAATATGGTCTCATCCCCGAACTCGTCGGCCGTATCCCGGTCCTCACGACCCTCGACGACCTCGACGAAGACGCGCTCGTCCGCATCCTGAAGGAGCCGAAGAACTCCCTCGTCAAGCAGTATCAGGAGCTGTTCCGCATGGACAATGTGGAACTCGAACTGGACGATGCCGCACTCGTTGCCATCGCCAAGGAGACCCTCGAGAAGAAGACCGGCGCCCGCGGTCTGCGCGGCGTCATGGAACGTGTCCTGCAGCCTCTCATGTACGAGAGCCCGTCCGACTACCGGATCGAGAAGATCACCATCACCGAAGACTATGTCCTCGGCAAGTCGGAACCGACGCTCATTCGCAATGAGGCAAGAGAGCAGCCGGCACCGCTTCTGGTGGCTCCGGCCTCTGCCGCTCCGCAGAGGCGCAACCGACGCGGAAACGTCAGTTAAGACTGCACGCGGGACTGCTCCTGAAGAGGGAACAGTTCCGCTTTTTTGACTATATCAACGAACAGGTGGTGAACCACTGAATGGATAATACCGATCGCAACGTCTATGCCATCCCCGTCGTCGCGCTGCGCGGACTCGTCGTGTTCCCGGAAATGGTGCTCCATTTCGACATCGCACGGCAGAAGTCCATCAACGCCATCCATGCGGCGATGGAATACGGGCAGGAGGTCTTTCTCCTGACCCAGAAGTCTCCCGAGACGGAGAACCCCGCCTTCGGACAGCTTTATAAAACCGGCGTCATCGCCCACATCCGCCAGGTCATCGCGGTGCCGGACTCCGACAACCTCCGCGTCATCGTCGAGGGCAGGGAGCGGGCGAAACTGGAGAACGGCTACGACGGCTCGTTCCTCTATGCCGACGTCCAGAAGATCCCGCAAAAGGGCTACGCGAAGAAGGATGAGGAATACGCCCTCGCCCTCATGCGCAAGGTCCGCGACTATTTCAACGACTACGCCGACTACTCGCCGAAGGTGGCGCCGGACGTCATGCTCCGGGTCGTCGATGACGACTCTCCGGGAGGCATCGCCGACTACATCGCCTCCGTGGTGAAACTCGACTTTGCCGAGAAGCAGAAGATCCTCGAGACCCTGCACCCGCTGCGCCGTCTCGAACTCGTCTGCGAGATCCTCGCCCGCGAGATCGACATGCTGAAACTCGAGTCCGAGATCTCTCGGAAAGTCGAGCAGAACGTCGATGACAACCAGCGCGAATACTACCTTCGCGAACAGATGCGCGTCCTCTCCGAGGAACTCGACGGCGGCGACGGCGTCGACGAGATCGACGAGTACCGGAAGAAGATCAACGGCATCAAAAACATCGAAGACAAGTACCGGGACAAGCTCCTCAAGGAGCTGAGCCGACTGCAGAAGATGGGCGGCAACCCGAGTTCCGAAGCCACGGTCGTGCGCAACTACCTCGACGTGGTCCTGGACCTGCCCTGGGACGAGAGTTCCAAAGACAACCTCGACATCGAGAAGGCCCGCAAAGTCCTCGACCGGGACCACTACGGCCTCGACGACGTCAAGGACCGGGTCATCGAGCTGCTGGCCGTCCGCAAACTGGCTCCGGACATCACCGGGCAGATCATCTGCCTCGCCGGACCTCCCGGCGTCGGCAAGACGTCCATCGCCCAGTCCCTGGCGAAAGCCCTCGGACGGAAGTATGAACGCATCTCCCTCGGCGGCGTCCGAGACGAAGCCGAGATCCGCGGTCACCGGAAGACCTACATCGGCGCCATGCCCGGCCGCGTGATGGCCGCCATGACCGATGCCGGCACCAACAACCCGCTCATCCTCTTCGACGAGATCGACAAGATGGGCGCCGACGTCCGCGGCGACCCCGCGTCCGCCATGCTTGAAGTCCTCGACGCCGAACAGAACAAGGCCTTTGTCGACCACTTCGTCGAAGTGCCGTTCGACCTCTCGAAGGTCCTGTTCCTGACGACCGCGAACAACAAGGCGAATATCCCGGCACCGCTCCTCGACCGCATGGAGGTCATCGACCTCTACAGCTACACGGCGGAGGAGAAGTTCCACATCGCCAAACGGCATCTCATCCCGAAGGCCCTGAAGCGCCACGGGATCGAGAAGACCCAGCTTAAGATCACCGATGCCGCGCTGCGCCACATCATCTCGGACTACACGAGAGAGGCCGGCGTCCGGATCCTCGAGCGGAAGATCCACGAGATCTGCCGCAAGACCGCGCTCCGGATCGTCACCGATCCCGAGTACAAAGTCTCCGTCAAAGTGGGCGACCTCGTCGACCTGCTGGGCGTCCCGCACTTCAAGGAATCCACCGAACTCGCCGATGAAGTCGGCGTCACCAACGGCCTTGCCTGGACGTCGGTCGGCGGCGAGATGCTGAAGGTGGAAGCGGCGGTCATGGACGGCAAGGGCCGTCTCGAACTGACCGGTTCCCTCGGCGACGTCATGAAGGAGTCCGCCCGTGCCGCGGTCAGCTACATCCGCACGAACGCGGACAAGCTGAAGATCGAGCCCGAGTTCTACGAGAGCAAGGACATCCATATCCACGTGCCGGAAGGCGCGGTCCCGAAAGACGGCCCCTCCGCCGGCGTCACCATCGCGACGAGCCTTCTGTCCGCCCTCACGGGCTCCAAGGTCGACGGCCATGTGGCCATGACCGGCGAGATCTCCCTGACCGGACGGGTCATGCCGATCGGCGGTCTCAAAGAGAAGACGATGGCGGCTTACAAGGCCGGCATCCGGACCGTCATCATCCCGAAGGACAATGTTCCCGATCTCCAGGACGTCGACGACGTCGTGAAGAAGAACATCGAATTCATCCCGGTCTCCAGCCTCGGACAGGTCTGGAACCGCGCGATCATGAAAGACGGCAACGTTTTATGAGATTTGACAATGTGACCTATGAGGCCTCCTACGGCACCTTCAAGCAGCTTCCGAAGAGCACACAGCCGGAAGTCTGCTTCTCGGGCCGGTCCAACGTCGGGAAGTCCTCACTGATCAACAAAATACTGAACCGCAAGCAGCTGGCCCGCGTCAGCTCGCAGCCGGGGAAGACCATCACCATCAACTTTTACAAAGGCGACGGCATCAAACTGGTCGACCTCCCGGGCTACGGCTACGCGAAGGCCTCCAATGCGGAGCGCGACCGCTGGGGGAAGATGATCAACGGCTACTTCACGTCCGATCGGAACATCCCCCTGGTCGTCCAGCTCATCGACATGCGGCACAAGCCCTCCAAAGACGATCTGCAGATGCTGCAGTTCCTGATGGAGACGAACACCACGTTCATCGTCGCCCTCACGAAGAGCGACAAACTCAACAAGACACAGTACCGGGAAGCGCTCGCCGAGCGCTCCTCGGAGATCGCGCAGTTCGGCGCCATCGCCATCGTCCCGTTCTCCGCCAAGACCGGGGAAGGGGCGGAGACCATCCGCCAGTTCATCGCCGATTCCGTCAAGTATGTTTCGTAGTTTAACACTTTACAACGCGAAAAAATAATGTTAGAATGACATTTACAGAAAATGCTTACGGGAGGACGAACCATGACGGAAAAACTGAAAGACGCCAACATGGATTTCTTATTCGACTCGATCCTGAAACTGGAGACCCGGGAAGAGTGCTACAAGTTCTTTGAGGACCTGTGCACCGTCAATGAACTCAAGTCCATCTCCCAGCGGGTCGTCGTCGCGAAAATGCTGACGGAAAAACGCGTGTACAGCGACATCGTTGCCGCCACCGGCGCGTCGACCGCCACCATCTCCCGCGTCAACCGTTCCCTGAGCTACGGGGAAGGCGGTTACGACATCGTGTTCGAACGCTTAGAGAAAGGCGAATGACCACTTCTTTATGAGTAATCTTGTCCGTTGCATCGATCCGTCCGGACAGCTGACCTGCATGGCGGCCGACACGACCGCCATGGTACGGGAAGCAAAACGGATCCACCAGACATCCAATGTATGTACGGCGGCCCTCGGCCGTCTCCTGACTGCAGCCTCTTTCATGGGTATCACCCTGAAGGGGGCCGATCATTCTGTCACGCTGCGGATCGCGGGGGACGGGCCCGCCGGATCTGTCATCGCGGTCTCTGACGCGAAGGGCAACACCCGCGGCTATGTCATGAACCCGGACGTCCGCGTCCCGAACAAGTCGGAGCGGAAACTGGATGTGGGCGGTGCGGTCGGCCGCAACGGAACGCTGTCCGTCATCAAGGACCTCGGCCTCAAGGACCCCTATGTCGGTCAGGTCCCGCTGGTCTCGGGCGAAGTGGCCGAGGACATCACGGGCTACTATGCGATCAGCGAACAGACCCCGTCGGTCGTGTCTCTCGGCGTGCTCTGCACCCCGGACACGGAAGAGGTCATCGTCGCCGGAGGCTTCCTCATCCAGCTCCTGCCGACCGCCACCGAGGAGACCATCTCAAAGGTGGAAGAGGGACTGGTCGGCCTGCCCGCCGTCACGACCATGCTGACCGACGGACTGAGCCCGTTCGAGATCCTGAAAAAGGCGCTTCCGAACTTCGAACTCGAGGTCCTGGAAGAGGCGGATACCGCGTACGTATGCGACTGTTCGAGAGCCCGGGTCGAGAAAGCGCTCATCTCTCTCGGACCCGAAGAACTCGAGGAAATGGCTCGCGATGAGACCACGGAAGTGGGCTGTCAGTTCTGCGATAAAAAGTACTATTTTACTTCCTCGGAGCTGCGGAAACTTTCCGAAAAAAGTGGTTGACAATGCCTATTAAATGCATTATTATATAAATCGTCGTCGGAACAGGGAACGCACCACAGCGGAGTTTCGAAGGCCCAATTTTTTGGGAGTATAGCTCAGCTGGGAGAGCACTTGCCTTACAAGCAAGGGGTCACAGGTTCGAGCCCTGTTACTCCCACCATCAACAATATGGCCCGGTAGTTCAGCTGGTTAGAACGCTAGCCTGTCACGCTAGAGGTCGACGGTTCGAGTCCGTTCCGGGTCGCCACTCTTGTGCCTTTGTAGCTCAGTTGGTAGAGCAGAGGACTGAAAATCCTCGTGTCGATGGTTCGATTCCGTCCGAAGGCACCATTTATGCGGATTTAGCTCATCTGGTAGAGCGCCACCTTGCCAAGGTGGAGGTAGCGGGTTCGAGCCCCGTAATCCGCTCCATTTTTTTATTTGGCACCATAGCCAAGTGGTAAGGCAGAGGTCTGCAAAACCTTTATGCCCCGGTTCAAATCCGGGTGGTGCCTCCACTAAAAGGAGTCCAGCACAGAACGTGCTGGACTTTTTCGTTTTTGCCCGTTATATTGAGAGTAGATGTTTGCGGAACAAATGATGAGGAGGTAGAACCATGGCACTGACCGACGCGCAACTCGAACGGTATGCGAGACATCTCATCCTGAAACAGATCGGCGTGAAGGGGCAGAAGGCCCTGCTCGCGGCAAAGGTCCTGGTCATCGGCGCCGGCGGCCTCGGCAGCCCGGTCCTGGCCTATCTGGCGGCGGCCGGAGTGGGGACCCTCGGCATCTGCGACGGCGACGTCGTCTCTCTGTCGAACCTGCAGCGCCAGATCCTCTATACGACCGATGAGATCGGCGAGCCGAAGGTGGAGTGCGCAAAGCGCCGTCTTTCGGCGATGAACCCCGATGTCACTTTCGAACTCTATCACGATTATCTGACGCCCGACAATATCATGGACGTGATCGCCCCTTACGATATCGTCGTCGACTGCGTCGACACCTTCGCGGTGAAGTATATGATCAACGACGCCTGTGTCCTGGCGAAGAAGCCGTTCGTCCACGGGGGCATCCTCGGATTCTCCGGTCAGGTCCTGACCTGTCTGCCCGGAACCGCCTGCTTCCGCTGTTTCTTCCGCGACCCGCCTCCGAGAGAGGTGTCGCCGACCTGCGCCGAAGTCGGCGTCGTCGGCGTCACGCCCGGGTTCATCGGGACCCTCCAGGCCACCGAAGTCGTCAAGTTCCTGACCGGGACCGGAACGCTCCTGACCAACACGCTGCTGGTGGTCCACGGGGACGATATGGAATTCGCACGGCTCGAGCTGCCGGAACCGGACGAAGACTGCCCGGTCTGCGGGAAGCATCCGACCATTCTGAAAGCGGAACTGGCCGATCAGCCGGTCTGTGAGATCAAAAACTGACTCAAGCACAAGAAATAATGTATAGAATAGCAATCCTGTATGCATACAGAATTGCTTTTTTTATATAGTTGTGTCTATAATCAAAGTTGAATGAGCATGTCTTTGAACGGACTCTGTTTGTGGTGGACGTGACCCGTTCAAAAGGCAATCATGATGAAATGTAAAAAGCAAGGGAGATGAAACAATGACAGCATACGGCGCTTACATGGGGAAGGTCCTGATGATCGATCTTAATACCCATGAAGTTTCGGAATTCCCGTGGTCCGACAAAGACCGCCAGCGCACGATCGGCGGCAAGATCATGGCAGGCGATATCCTGCTCCACCATGTCCGTCCCGGGATGACTGCTTTCGATGAAGACAACTGGATCGTCATCACGACCGGCCCTCTGACCGGCACCGGCGCCCCCAGTACGTCTCGTTTCAACATCTCGACCATTTCCCCGCAGACGGGTCTCATCACCTCGTCCAACAGCGGCGGCGACTTTGGTCTGATGCTGAAACGCTGCGGCTATGACGGCTGCATCATCACTGGCAAGTCGGAAACTCCGGTGCACATCGAGATCTCGGAAGACGAGGTCCTGTTCCACGACGCGACCGAGCTCTGGGGTCTGGAAGTCACCCCGACCCAGGAGGCCCTTCCGAAGGGCCACGGCGCAAACCTTGTCATCGGCCCGGCCGGTGAGAACAAGGTCCTCTACGCGGCAGTCATGTCCGGCGAGCGTGCCCACGGGCGCGGCGGCGTCGGCGCAGTCTTTGGCGACAAGAAGATCAAAGCAATCACGGCCAAGGGCTTCAAACATCCGCACATCGCGAACGAAGAAGAGTTCCGGAAACTGACCCGCAAATGGAGCACGACGCTCCGCAAACACGCGCTGACCGGCCGCCAGGTGCCTCAGCTTGGTACGGCTGGCCTTGTCACGCCCATGCAAGCCCGGAACATCCTCGCGACCAAGAACTTCACCCGCGGTCAGTTCGAGGGCTTCGACAAGGTCTCCGGTGAGACCCTCGCCGAGACCCGCCTGCTCCGGAACTCCGGATGCACGACCTGCGTTATCCAGTGTACCCGCCGCTGCGAAGTCGACGGGAAAGACGTCAAGGGCCCCGAACTCGAGATCCTCGGCCTCATGGGTCCGAACATCCTGAACGACGACCTCGACGCCATCATCCGCTGGAACTATCTCATCGACGAGATGGGCATGGATACCATCTCTACTGCCGGCACCGTCGCCTTCGCGATGGAACTCACGGAAAGAGGCATGTGGGACAGCGGTCTCCACTTCGGCTCGACCGAGGGCGTCGACCAGATGATCCACGACATCGCCCACCGGGAAGGCAAGGGCGATGAACTGGCCAACGGTTCCAAGAAAATGGCAGAGAAATTCGGCGGCATGGAATTCGCCATCCAGGCGAAGGGTATGGAGCTGTCCGCTTACGAACCCCGCGCCACCTTCGGCCAGGGCCTCGGCTACGCGGTCTCCAACCGCGGCGGCTGCCATCTGAACGCCGGCTACCTGGTCTTCGCGGAAGGCCTCGGCCTCGACGTCAACGGCCTGAGACCGCTCGGTAAAGGCCAGCTCGCCATCACGTTCCAGAACCTGATGGAAGCCATCTCCGCGGCAGGCGCCTGCCTGTTCACAAGTTACGCGGTCTTCCCGTCATTCGTCTTTGACCGTCCGAACCATCCGATCACGAGACTCGTGAACTGGATCATGCCGTACCTGGCACCGGTCCTCTTCCTCGTTAACCTGATCTATCCGGTCCTGCAGCTGCAGGCTCCGTTCCTGGTCCCCCATTCTGCCGCTGTTGAAAAAGCATCCGGCATGAAGCTGAAAGTGGGCGACTTCCTCGTCGCCGGCGACCGCGGCTGGAACACGGAGCGCGCTGCCAACATCATCCTGGGCCAGAAGCCCGGCGCCGATGCCCTTCCGAAACGTCTGACCGACGAGAAGCAGGAGCCCGGTACCGGCCTGTCCGTCCCGCTGAAGCCCATGCTGAGAGCGTTCTATGCGAATCGCGGCTGGATCAACGGCGTTCCCACCATGTTGAAGCTCAAGACCCTCGGCATCAAAGTCCCGCAGGGCACGGAGAATCTGTTCCCGGGAGGTATCTTCTAATGGCAAAAGTGACTGTGAAAGTCTTCGGCGTCTACCGTGTAGACTCCGGGGTCAAGGAATATATCGCCGAGGCCGCTGTCGTCAACGACGTCTTCACGAGCCTCAACTATCTCAGTAAAGTCCCGGACTCTAACATCCACTTCAACAACGCAGCGGTCTTTGTCAACAACAAACCCTGCAACAAGGCCAAAATGCGCCTCAAAGACGGCGATGAAGTCTGGGTCATGTCTCCCGCCGGCGGCGGTTAAGGGAAGGAGGATCCATCCATGGCATACGTCATTCGAAAAGAATATTGTTTCGGCTGCGGCGCCTGTGCGTTCGCCTGCCCGTTCGACGTCCCGGTCTACGACCTGGAGACCAATACTTACAGCATCCCGAAGGAAAAATGTGTGGACTGCGGCCAGTGCCGGGACATCTGCCCCGGAGCGGCCATCATCCCCGGGACCGATTCCAAGCAGATCCTCTCCATCTGTATCGATGAAGAGGCCTGCATCGGCTGTTCCCTCTGCTCGAGGAACTGCCCGGCATCGGCCATCACCGGTGAGATCAAACACCCGTTCACCATCCATGAGGACAAATGTATCAAGTGCGGTTTCTGCCTGACCAAGTGCAAGAAGGACGCCATCCGCGTCACCTACAGCACGGTCTTTACAGCACCCGTCATCTGACGTTCGAACCAGAGCCCTCCGGCGTTTGCCGGGGGGCTTTTTTTGCCGGTTGACAAATACCCGCAGGGGGTATAAGATAAGGTCATTAGAGATACCCCGGGTGGGTATCGACTTCAGGAGGTATATCGCCATGGCGGAAGAAAAAGTCTGCCCGCACTGTCTCCATGATCACAGGGACCGGAGCGACGCGGAAAAGAAGAAACTCATGAACCGTCTGTCCCGCATCGAAGGGCAGGTCCGCGGCCTCAAAGGCATGGTCGAGAGCGACGCCTACTGCCCCGAGATCCTGACCCAGGCAGCGGCAGCGAACGCGGCCCTCAACGCCTTCAGCAGAGAACTGCTCGAAGCGCACATCCGCGGCTGCGTGACCGAAGACATCAAAGAGGGGAACGACGAGACCATCGAAGAACTCGTCAAACTCCTCCAGAAGATGATGAAGTGATGCCGGACCTCCGGCTGGAAAGAGAATCAAAATGGAACAATACAAAGTGACAGGAATGAGCTGCGCCGCCTGTGTGGCCCGGGTGGAAAAGGCGGTGCAGAGCGTGCCGGGCGTCGACTCGGTCGCGGTCTCTCTCCTGACCAATTCCATGTCGGTGGAGGGGGACGCGAGCCCCTCTGCCATTGCAAAAGCGGTGTCGGACGCCGGGTACGGAGCTTCGCCGCTGGGCGGCGCGCCAGAAGAAAAAGCGCGGAACAGCGCCCTCGCGGATGCCGAAGAGCTCCTGAAGGACACGGAGACCCCGAAACTCCTCCGCCGGCTCGCGTGGTCGGTGGCCCTGACCCTGCTCCTCATGTACTTCTCGATGGGGCACATGCTGTGGGGCTGGCCGGTGCCGCACCTCCTCGCGAACTGCGTGAACCTGGGGCTCGTGGAGATGCTGCTGGCGATCGTCGTCATGCTCATCAACCGAAAGTTCTTCATCAACGGTTTCAAGAGCCTCTGGCACCGCGCCCCCAACATGGACGCGCTGGTCGCGCTCGGCTCCTCGGCTTCCTTCCTCTACAGCCTCTACGCGCTGATGAAGGCGGCCTCCACGATGGCGGAGTTCGGCGCGGAAGCCTCCATGAAATATATGGACAGCTACTACTTCGAGTCCGCCGCCATGATCCTCGCCCTCATCACGGTGGGCAAGACCCTCGAGGCGAAGTCGAAGGGCCGGACGACCGACGCCCTCAAAAGCCTCATGAAGCTGTCGCCGAAGACAGCCACTCTTCTCCGGGACGGGGAAGAGGTCGCGGTCGGCATCGACGATGTGGACGTGGGCGATGTGTTCGTCGTGCGCCCCGGCGAGAACGTCCCGGTGGACGGGGTCATCCTGTCCGGGAACGGCGCCGTCGATGAGTCTGCCCTGACCGGAGAGAGCATCCCGGTCGACAAGGCGGAGGGCGACGTCGTCTCGGCCGCCACGGTCAACCGTTCCGGCTATCTCGAGTGCCGCGCCACGCGGGTCGGCAACGACACGACCCTGTCCCAGATCATCAAAATGGTCTCGGATGCCGCCGCGACGAAAGCGCCGGTGGCCAAGGCCGCCGACCGGATCTCCGGCATTTTCGTGCCGCTCGTCATGGTCATCGCGCTCGCGGTCTTCTTTGCCTGGATGGTCGCCGGGACCGGCGTCGAACACGCCCTGACCCGTGCCATCGCGGTGCTGGTCATCAGCTGTCCCTGTGCCCTCGGACTCGCGACCCCGGTCGCCATCATGGCGGGCAACGGAGTCGGCGCCCGGAACGGCATCCTGTTCAAGACCGCGGAGAGCCTCGAGACGGCCGGCAAAGTCCGTGCCGTCGCCCTCGACAAGACGGGGACCATCACGAAGGGCGAGCCCTCGGTCACCGACGTGGTGCCGGGCCCCGGCGTCGCCGTCGGGGATCTGCTGGAGGCGGCGTTCTCCCTCGAACAGAAGAGCGAGCACCCGCTGTCGAAGGCGGTCGTGGCATACGGTCTCGAAGAGGGGACCGCGGCAAAGGACGTCTCCGACTTCGAAGCCCTGCCCGGAAACGGTCTGACCGGCCGCCTGGACGGAGCGGTCCTGCGCGGCGGCAACGAGAGCTTCCTCGCCGCTGTCTGCGACATCCCGGAAAAGATCCTCGCCGTGGCGGACCACTTCTCGAAAGAGGGGAAAACGCCGCTCTATTTCGCGAAAGATGACACGTTCCTCGGCCTCATCGCCGTGGCCGACGTCATGAAGGAAGACAGTCCGGAAGCCGTCTCCCAGCTGCAAAACATGGGCATCACCGTCTGCATGCTGACCGGCGACAACGAAGTGACCGCGGAGGCCATCGGCAGAGAGGCCGGGGTCGACCGGGTCGTGGCCGGCGTCCTGCCGGACGGCAAGGCCGATGTCATCCGGGAACTCCGGAACGAATACGGGCGGGTGGCCATGGTCGGCGACGGCATCAACGACGCCCCGGCCCTGACGACCGCCGACGCCGGCATCGCCATCGGCGCCGGCACCGACGTCGCCATCGACGCGGCGGACGTCGTCCTCATGAACAGCACGCTGCGGGACGTTCCCGCCGCGGTCCGGCTGTCCCGTCAGACCCTTTGGAACATCAAGGAGAACCTCTTCTGGGCGTTCCTGTACAACATCGTATGCATCCCGCTCGCCGCGGGCTGGTACAACGCCGTGTTCGGGGTCGGCTGGGAACTGAGCCCCATGGTGGCGGCCGCCGCCATGAGCCTCTCCAGCTTCTGTGTGTGTATGAACGCGCTGCGGCTCAACCTGTTCGATGTCCACAGCACGAAACGCGATAAAACGAACGTAAATCGCCTCAGAAAGGAAGCAGATACTATGGAAAAAACCATCAAAGTCGAAGGCATGATGTGCCAGCACTGCGAAGCCAGTGTCAAGAAAGAACTCGAAAAGATCCGCAAAGTGGAGAGCGCCACCGCCGACCACGAGGCCGGGACCGTCGTCCTGCAGCTCAGCGGAGACGTCAAAGAGGAGAAACTCAAAAAGGCGGTCGAGGAAGCCGGCTTCACTTACGTTGGCTGAGCCTGCACCGCGCCAGAGAAAAACAGAGAAGAAACGTCCGGAACTTTCACTTTGAGAGGTCCGGGCGTGTTCTTTTGTGTTATACTAAATAAGATAATCAAAAAGAAAGAACGGGAGGGAAGACCATGAGACGAAACCGCATCCTGCTGGCAGTCATCCTGCTGGCTCTGGTCCTGATGGAACTGTACGTCAACAACGTGTTCACCCTCATCCTGCTCCTGACCGGCATCTTCCTGCCGCTGGCTTCCGTCCTGTTCAGTGTCTTTTCCCGCAACGGGCTCTCGGCGGAACTCATGGTCCCGGCCGGCCTGCGCAGGGGAGACACCGCGGAGATCAAAACGGTCTTCCACAACAGCTCGTTCTTCCCGGTGGCGGCAGCGTCCGGAGAACTCACCATCCACAACACCCTGACGGACACCGAGCTCACGAAGAGCATCCGCTGCCCCGTCAGCGGCCGGGGCTCCGATGAGGTCCAGGTCTTCGTGGAAGAGACCGAGACGGGGCAGATGTACATCACCCTCGACAACCTCTCGACGAGAGACCTGTTCGGCCTCGTGAAGTTCCCCTCGGACCACCGCCTGCGGCGCGTCGTCCTCGTGGAGCCCGACCACATCCTGACCGAGGTCAACGTCAGTGAGGTCCGGGAGACCGAAGGCGAGTCCGAAAAGTTCTCGATCCTGGAGCCCGGACGCGATGTATCGGAGACCTTCGACGTCCGCCCGTACGTCCCCGGCGACGACGTCCGCGCCGTCCACTGGAAACTGTCGGCGAAGACCGACGACCTCGTCATCCGGCGGTTCGTCAAACCCATCAACTACTCGGTCGTCCTGCTCGTCGAACTCGAGAACGCGACGCCCTCGGCGCTCGAGGCCTGCGTCTGCTACGCCGCGAACTTCTCGCGCGGCCTCCTCGACACCGGGATCATGCACACCTTCGCCTGGTTCGACGGCGGCACCGACGAATACTGTTCGTTCAACGTCTCGTCCTATGAGGACCTCGACGCGGCCGTGTTCCGGCTCGTCTGTTCGTCGCCGCACGGGGAGGAGGACTCCTCGGCGAAGCGGTTCCTGATGGGCGGCGAGCAGATCGGCAAGAACACGACCCTGCTCTTCGTCACCACCCATGCCGGCACACCGGAGGCCGATGAACTGGCGGTCCGCTGCCGCACCCGCATCGCGGCCGTCGGAAAGCGCGGCCTCGAGAACGCCGACCCCGCCCTGCAGATGGACAAACTGCCGGGCCGCATCGGAAAGGTCGGCACCATGACCCTCAACATCTGATCATTTCTCCACGAAAGGAAGCACGTTATGCGACTCGAAAGCTCCGGCCGGAAGAGACCGGCGAGCCTGAACGCTGTCGTGGCCGAAGCGGCCGCGGCGGTGCTGGTCCATATCGCCTTCTGGCTCCTGCTCCTTTCGATGCTGTCCATCCGCCTCGAGCTCTATGCGCTCATCGCCCTCGCCGCGTTCCCCATCCTTCTGTACTTCATCGCGAAGCTCCACAGCATCGGGACCCTGACCCCGGTCTATGCCGTGTTCCTGCCGCTCCTGGCGGGGCTCGTCGGTGCCCGGTACTTCGCCGACGGATTCCGGGAACTGTTCAACTACCTCGCGAAGGCGGTCAACCGGGTCCATGAGATGGCTCTGTTCCCGACAGGGGACGGGTACCCGAAGACGGACACGCCCGCCACGCCGGGGCAGCTCGTCATCCTGCTCCTCGGCTTCCTGATGGCCGGTCTCTTCGCTTACGCCATCTGCCGCAAGGTCCGGTGGCTCGCGATCGTCACGGCGGTCCTGCCTGCCGCGGTCGCGTTCCTCAGCGGACTGCGTCCCACGATGCCGGCCTTCATCTTCTATGTGGTGGCGGCACTCTTCTACCTCATCCTTCTCGAGACCCGCAGCAAGGGCACGGCCCGGCGTCTGACCTGGCTCAACGGAGAGCTCTCCGGCGCCATGCTCATCTTCCTCGTGCTCCTGGCGCTGCTGCTCTCCGGGTTCGAACGCTCGGAGAACGTGGAGGAGCTCCGGCAGCAGATCGCTCAGCGGGTGACCGCGTTCCGGTACGCGCCGAACGAGACCGTCGACGGCATGCCGGGCGGCGACCTCAGCGAGGCGGGCGCCTTGCAGTACACCGGGAAGACCGTCCTCACGGTCGAGACGCCCGACGCCTTTTCCATGTACCTGCGCGGGTACTCCGGCGACGTCCTGAAAGACGGCAAATGGGTGCCCCTCGACAGCGACGCCTATTTCGATGACTACTCGCTGACGGGACCCTGGATCCGCAGCAACTACTTCTCGCCGGCCGTCTCACTTGGCCAGCTCCTGGACCTCAAGTGGCAGGTCCAGACCACCCAGTATGAAAACGGGGAGCGGGAGGCGATGAACCTGCCGCGGTACCCGATCAAAGTCCGCAACGAACTCGCCTACAGCGACCGCATGTACGCGCCCTATGAGGTCAGTGCCGAGTCGAAAGGCCTGCGCCGCGCGGAGCTCTCCCAGAACGGCCTCCTGGCCGAGGGCCTCCGGGGAAAACGGTCCTATGAACTGACCGTCTACCGGCCGCTGACGAAGGACTACGGGAACGTCAGTCCGAAGGCGCTCATCGGCGAGGACGCGCCGTACAACTCCCTCTATGAAGACGCGTTCGTGCCGGTCGAAAAAGTCTACCGCGCCTTCGCGCAGGCGAACGAGCGGGACATCCCGGAACCGTACCGGGACGTCGTGAGCGAACTCGGCGCCGCGGTCGTCGGAAAGACGTCGAAGGTGTCGGACGCCACCTACCGCATCCGCAACTACTTCACGAAGAATTATCAGTACTCGCTCGACGTGGCGGAGCCGGAGCCCGGACAGGATCCGCTCTTCCGGTTCCTCGAGTCCCGCACCGGGTACTGCACGCACTTCGCCACCCTCGCCACGCTGCTCTACCGCGAAGCGGGCATCCCCGCCCGGTATGCGGAAGGCTATTACATCTCGGAGGAACTGGCGGGCTCGGTCGAGAAAGAGACCGACGTCACGCTGTCCGTCCCGGACTCCGCGGCCCACGCGTGGGTCGAGGTCTACCTCGACGGAGTGGGCTGGGTCCCGGTCGAAGTCACCCCGGGTTACTTCGATACGCAAAACGGCAACTCCGGTACATCGCCTCAGGGCCAGACGGTCCAGCCGGAGGAGACCCCGCAGCCGGAGGACAATGACTCCGAAGACGGAGGCGGGCAGGACGAGGAAGAGGCCGAGGAGCCCGAAGAACAGGAAACGCACCGCAACCTCGGATGGCTCATCCTGCTGGTCCCGCTGTTCCTGCTCCTCCTGCTCATCCCGCTGGTCTATGAACGGTCGGTCCGCAAAAAGATCGAACGGGCAGACTCCCCGGAAGCCACCTCGCTGGCGTTCCGCTACATGATGCGGGTCTTCCGCCGCCAGGGCCTGAAGCCCGACGAGTTCCGGCCGCGGTCCGTGGCCCGGCTGCTCGGTGAGGAGAGGGAGGCCTACCTCGGCGCCATCGACCTCTTCAACAAGGAGACGTTCTCCGAGGGCGGCCTCACGCCGGCCGAACGGGAGACCGTCTGCGACACGGTCCTGCGACTGACATCCGATATCAAACTGCTCCGCGCGGCCCGCAAACAGCTGCGCGAGGAAACCAGGAATACAACGGAGGTTCCCCATGGAAAATAAAAGCATCCAGATCCTGAACGAGATCAAGAAAGTCATCGTCGGTAAAGACGAGGTCATCACGAAGACGCTGATGGCCATCCTCGCCGGCGGACACGTGCTCCTCGAAGACGTCCCCGGCGTCGGCAAGACGACGCTGGCTCTGGCCTTTTCCCGGGCGATGAACCTCACGGAGAAGCGTGTCCAGTTCACCCCGGACACGATGGCCAGCGACATCATCGGCTTCTCGGTCTACAACAAGGCGACCGGCAAGTTCGACTTCCAGCCCGGCGCGGTCTTCTCGAACATCCTGCTGGCGGACGAGATCAACCGTACCTCCGCCAAGACCCAGGCCGCCCTGCTCGAGGTCATGGAGGAGATGCACGCCACGGTCGACGGCGTCACCTACCAGCTCCCGGACCCCTTCGTCTGCATGGCGACCCAGAACCCCCTCGGCAGTGCCGGTACGCACCCGCTGCCGGATTCCCAGCTCGACCGGTTCATGGTCCGCCTGTCGATGGGCTATCCGACCATCGAGAACACGATCGAGATCGTCCAGCTGCGCCAGGGCGTCGACCCCCTCGACAGTGTCCGCGCGGTCGCCACGGCAGAGGACATCCGCTTCATGCGCTCGGCCGTCACCGCGGTCTACATCGATGAAGCCCTCATCCGCTATGCCGCCGAACTCTGCGACCGCACCCGCCACCTCGAGGAGGTGGAGCAGGGCGTGAGCCCCCGCGCCGTCCTTGCCCTCGTCCAGATGGCCAAGGCGTCCGCCTACATGAGAGGCCGCAACTACGTGGTCCCCGAGGACATCCAGAGCCTGTACACCGACGTCTGCGCACACCGTCTCATCCTGACGCCCCGGGCAAAGATCCGCAAACGGTCCCCCGAACAGATCCTGCTCGAGGTCCTCAAAACGGTCAAGGCGCCGGCCCCCGCGACCCGTCGAAATTAACTTTACGGAGACCCCCTTTTAAGTTATAATAATAAAAGCGACTATGAAGACAGGAAGGTGGTTTTATGGCACCGAAATTCAACCGGATCCTTTTAAAACTCAGTGGCGAAGTCCTTGCGGGAGAGCAGGGACACGGCTTCGACTTTGACGTCATCGAGACCATCTGCGACTCCATCGCCAAAGTGGTCGACATGGGCGTCTCGGTCGGCATCGTCATCGGAGGAGGAAACTTCTGGAGAGGCCGTTCGAGCGGTTCCATGGACCGCTGCAGAGCCGACTCCATCGGTATGCTCGGCACCGTCATGAACTCCATCGCGGTAGCGGACACGCTCATCGCCAAAGGGGTGGAGGCAAAGGTCTATTCGGCCGTCGCCATGGAACCCATCGCCGAGATCTTCACGGCGGACAAGGCAAGAGCCGACCTCGACGAGGGCGTCGTCACCATCTTCGGCGGCGGCACCGGCAACCCGTTCTTCTCGACGGACTCCGCGGCAGCGCTCCGCGCGGCGCAGATCCAGGCGGAAGTCATCTTCAAAGCCACCAACGTCGACGGTGTCTACGACAAAGACCCGAACAAGTTCGACGACGCGGTGAAGTTCGATGAGCTCACCCAGTCCGAACTCCTGAGCCGCGGGCTCCAGGTCATGGACGCGTCCGCCGCGTCCCTGTGCCGCGACAACGGCATCAACATCCTGGTCTTCGACCTGACAGACCCCGAAAACATCGTTCGCGCCGTCAGCGGCGAGAACGTCGGGACCCTCTGTCTTTCCGAATAAGCAGAAAAACACGTTTACAATACAGGAGGAATCCATTATGGCAGAACAGAAAACCGCTGAAAGCAGAATGCAGAAAGCAGTCGACCGTCTGGTCACCGATTATTCCGAGATCCGAGCCGGCCGTGCCAACCCGAACGTCCTCGACAAAGTCATGGTGGACTACTACGGCACCCCGACCCCGATCAACCAGGTCGGTTCCGTTTCTGTGGCGGAGGCCCGCATCCTGGTCATCCAGCCCTGGGACAAAGGGCTCCTGAACCCGATCATGAAGGCCATCCAGGCCTCCGACATCGGCATCAACCCGCAGAACGACGGCAGCGTCATCCGCCTGACCTTCCCGCAGCTCACCGAGGAGCGCAGAAAGGAACTGGCCAAGGGCATCTCCAAGCGCGGAGAGGAAGCCAAGATCGCCGTCCGCAACATCCGCCGCGACGAGATGGATGCACTCAAAAAGGCGAAGAAGGCGAACGAACTCACCGAAGACGACCTTCGCGATGAGGAAGAGAAGCTTCAGAAGCTGACCGACAAGATCTGCAAAGAGATCGACGAGATCGCCGGCAACAAAACCAAAGAGATCATGAGCGTCTGACGCTGACAACATAATACGAGGGGTAATGGCGCACGGGGGACCTTCTCTCGTTCTGCGCCGTTACTTGCGTTTTAGGGGAGTGTGTTTATGTCGAATCTTCCTCCGAAGGAATTCATGCCGAAACACATCGGCATCATCATGGACGGGAACGGCCGGTGGGCCAGAGAGCGGGGGCTTCCCCGCACCGAAGGCCACGTCCAGGGCGCGAAAGTCTTCAAACAGATCATGGACTACGGCCACGACATCGGCCTCGAGGCCATGACGTTCTACGCGTTTTCCACCGAGAACTGGAAACGCCCCAAAGAGGAGATCAAAGCCCTCATGCAGATCTTCCACGAGTACCTCACCGAAGCCGATGAGACCAAGTACGAGCGGGAGAAACGGGGCTTCTACCTCCGTGTCATCGGCGATGTGTCGGGCCTGCCTCTGAGCCTTCAGCTGCTCGCGAAGAGCGCCTGCCTCGCCATGAACAACAAAGACGCCATGGTCGTCAACATGGCGCTCAACTACGGCGGACGGCAGGAGATCGTGCACGCGGTGCAGCAGATCGCCGAACAGGTCAAAAAGGGCGAACTCGACCCGAAAGACATCACCGAAGACGTCCTCTCTGCCGGCATGTACACGGCAGGGCTCCCGGACCCGGACCTCATCATCCGGCCCTCCGGGGAACTCCGGCTGTCGAACTTCCTGACCTGGCAGTCGGCCTACTCCGAATTCTGGTTCGACGACATCGCGTGGCCGGACTTCACTCCGGATGACCTTGACCGGGCCATCATGGACTATGCGAAGCGGGACCGCCGGTTCGGCGGCCTCTCGGAACAGGATCACTAAGCAAAGCGAGGATTTTTTATGAGAACACGAGTCATATCCGGCATCGTCATCGCGGTACTGCTCATCGGAGCGTACTGCCTGATGTTCACGCCGGTCATCGATCTGGTCTTTTCCCTTCTGGCGGCAGCGGCCTGCTATGAGATCACCAATGTCGCGGGGGTCAAGAACCTGTCACTGAAAGTCATTGCCATCCTGTTCGCGGGACTCATCCCGCTGGGGCTCGTCTACATCCCGAGCGTACAGGTCCTCGAGATCATCGTCATCTGCTACGTCATCCTGCTCGTCATCCTGACGGTGGCGAACTTCTCGAAGACCACCATCACGTTCCCGGAACTGGCCGTCACGGTCTACGCCTCCATGATCATCCCGGCTGCGTTCGCCAGCATCGGCCTCATCTCGGACATGTACCTCAAATACCCGGCCCTCATCAGCAAGGCGGACTGCCGTCTTCTCCTGTGGATCACCGTGGCCACCGCGCTCTTCACCGACGTCTTTGCCTACTTTGTCGGTGTCAAGTTCGGCAAGCACAAGATGTCCCCGAACCTGAGCCCGAAGAAGTCCGTGGAAGGCGCCGTCGGCGGCGTCATCTGCGTCCTCCTCTTCATGCTGCTCTGCCTGCTGGTCTTTGAGAAGGTCCTCGTCAAACAGTCCTTCTTCATGCCGGTCTGGTTCTACTGCATCACCGTGGTCTTCATCTCCGTCACCTCCATGTTCGGCGATCTGATGGCGTCTCTCATCAAGCGCTACTACGGTGTCAAAGACTACTCGAACCTCATCCCCGGACATGGCGGCATCATGGACCGCTTCGACAGCGTGCTCCTCGCGTCTCCCACCATGTTCGTCCTCATCACGATCTACGGAATGGTGGTGGGCGCCGTATGACGAAAGACCTCACCATCCTCGGCTCCACCGGTTCCATCGGCACGCAGAGCCTGGACGTCGCCCGCAAACACGGCATCCGCGTCCGCGCCCTCACGGCCAGTACCAGCGTGGAGACCATGGAAGAGCAGATCCGGGAATTCCATCCGGACAAGGTCGCTCTTCTCGACGAATCGGCCGCTGCCGACCTCCGGGTCCGCATCGCCGACACGAACACGAAAGTCCTCTCCGGCATCGGCGGCATCTGTGAATGCGCCACCGACCCGGCGTCCGATACGGTCCTCAACTCCATCGTCGGCATCGCGGGCCTCCTGCCCACCATGGATGCCATCGAAGCGGGGAAGACCATCGCCCTTGCCAACAAGGAGACCCTGGTCACCGGCGGTCAGCTGGTGACGGCAGCGGCGAAACAACACGGCGTGAAGATCCTGCCCGTCGACAGCGAACACTCCGCCATCTTCCAGTGCCTCGAGGGCGCTCCGCCCGAACGGCGCCTCAAACGCATCCTTCTGACGGCCTCCGGCGGCCCCTTCTTCGGCCGTTCGAGAGAGAACCTGAAGGACGTCACCGTCGAACAGGCACTGAACCATCCGAACTGGTCCATGGGAGCAAAGATCACCATCGACTCTGCTACCATGATGAACAAGGGACTCGAAGTCATCGAAGCCTGCTGGCTCTTCGGCGTCCCGGAAGACAAGATCAAAGTCGTCGTCCATCGCGAGAGCATCATCCACTCCGCGGTCCAGTATGACGACAACGCGGTCATCGCCCAGCTGGGGCTTGCCGACATGCGCATCCCCATCCAGTATGCCCTCACGTACCCCGACCGGCTCCCGTCTCCGACGAAAGAGCTGGACCTCGCGGAACTGGGCACGCTGACCTTCGCGGACCCCGACATGGAGACGTTCGACTGTCTCGCCATCTGCCGGGAAGCCATCCGCCGGGGCGGGCTGTACCCGACCGCCGCCAACTCCGCCAACGAGCAGGCGAACTACCTGTTCCGCCAGGGGAAGATCAAATTCCTCGAGATCGGCGAGCTGGTCGGCGAGGCCATGGAGGCCTGTGAAAACAAAGAAGATTTCGTGCTGTCCGATGTTCTGGCAGCAGACCGCATGGCAAGAGACTATGTCATGCAGCATGTAGGAGCGTGAACGATATTTCCACTTTAGCCCTCGTCTGGGGAAAGGCCTGGCCCATTTTGGCGGCCATCCTGTTCTTCGGACTGCTGATCGCCACCCACGAAGGGGGACACTTCCTGACCGCGAAACTGTTCAAGGTCCGCGTCAACGAGTTCTCCCTCGGCATGGGTCCGGTCCTCTGGAAAAAACAGAAAGCGGAGACCCAGTACTCCCTCCGCGCCCTGCCCGTCGGCGGCTATGTCGCCATGGAAGGGGAGGACGGAGACAGTGAGGTCGACGGAGCCTTCGGCAGCAAACCGCCCTGGCAGCGGGCCATCATCATCCTGGCCGGCGCCACGGTGAACCTGCTGACAGGTCTGATCATCATGGCCGTCATGCTGGGGACTTCGGACCTCATCGGCACCCCCGCCGTCTCCCAGTTCCGGGACAATGCCGCCAGTAAGGCGCAGGGGCTCCGGGAAGGCGACCGCATCCTCTCCGTCAACAACCACGTCGTCCGTACGGAGTACGACCTCAGTTTCTATATGTCGAAAGACAAGGACGGGGTCATGGACTTCGTCGTGGACCGGGAGGGGAAGAACGTCTCCCTGAAGCACGTGGCCTTTGAGACCGAAGAGGTCGAGGGCACCCAGGTCGTGAAGTACGACTTCGCCATCGTCGGCGTGAAGCCCGGCTTCAAAAATGTCGTCAAATACTCGGTCCTCGACTCGCTCTCCATCGTCCGCATCGTCTGGGTCTCGCTCTGGGACCTCGCCACCGGCAACTTCTCCATGAGTGACATGGCGGGCCCGGTCGGCACGGTCCAGGCCGTCGCAGACACCACGTCGGACGCCGCGAAGAGCGGGAACCTCTCGAGACTCCTGCTCATCCTCGCGCTGATCGCCATCAACGTCGGCGCGTTCAACCTCATCCCGTTTCCGGCACTGGACGGAGGCCGCTTCCTCTTCATCATGCTGGAAGGCATCTTCCGCCGGCCCATCTCGAAAGAGTTCCAGGCCGCGGTCAACACGGTCGGGATGGCAATGCTGTTCGGACTCATGATCATGGTCACGTTCAGCGACGTGTTCAAACTATTCCGGTAAGGAGGCCGTTCCATGGAACGCAGAAAGACAAGACAGGTTTTCGTGGGCGATGTACCCCTCGGAGGAGACGCACCCGTCGTCATCCAGTCCATGCTCAATGCGCCGCAGGGCGACATTGAAGCGAACATCCTTCAGGCGAGAGAACTGTCGGCCGCCGGCTGCCAGCTCATCCGCCTTTCGGTCACGAACATGGAAGATATCGAGACCGTCAAAGCCCTGAAAGAACACATCCGGGTGCCCATCATCGCGGACATCCAGATGAACCATAAGCTCGCCCTCGCCTCCATCGAGGCGGGCATCGACAAGATCCGCATCAACCCCCGCTACATCGGCGGAGAAGACAAGATCCGTCTCGTGGCTGACGCGTGCAAGGCGCACAAGGTCCCCATCCGGGTCGGCGTCAACTCCGGGTCCGTCGAACTCGACCTTCTCGAGAAGTATGGCGGCGTCACCCCGGAAGCCATGGCGGAGAGCGCCATGCGGGGCGTCAAATACCTCGAGGACGTCGACTTCCACGACATCGTCATCTCCATCAAGTCGTCCGATATCCGGACGATGATCGCCGCGTACCGCATCGTCGCGGAACAGTGCGATTATCCGCTGCACCTCGGCGTCACCGAGGCCGGCACGGAGCGGATGGGCCGCGTCAAGTCCTCCATCGGCATCGGCGCTCTGCTCGCCGACGGCATCGGGGACACCATGCGGGTCTCCCTGACCGATGACCCCGTCAAGGAGATCGACGCCGCGAACGACATCCTCCGCGCGCTGGACCTCCTGCCCGACGCGCCCCAGCTCGTCGCCTGTCCCACCTGCGGACGGACGCAGATCGACCTCATCGGCATCGCCAAAGAGGTCGAAGAGCGGCTGAAAGACGTCCACAAGTCCATCCGCGTCGCCGTCATGGGCTGCCCGGTCAACGGACCCGGGGAAGCGAAGAATGCCGATATCGGCATTGCCGGCGGCAACGGCGTCGGCCTCATCTTCGCGAAGGGCGAAGTCATCAAGAAAGTGCCCGAAGAGGAACTCATCGACGCACTCATGGAAGAGATCGAGAAACTGTAAATAGAGAGGAACCCCATTTTGCCACAGGAAAAACGCGTTGCCGAAGTGTTCATGCTGCCGGATGACGGCCGCTTCCCGGACGCGCTGTTCGAGAGCGTCATCACGGACCTGTCCGTGAGCCGGGTCGACCGGTCCATGCTCCTGCGCCTCCGGTCTGAAGAACCGCTGCCGGACACCACGGTCCATGCCTTCGAAGACGTATTACAGACCACGCTACAACTGAATGACGTCAAAGCAGTGTTTGAGTTCCCGAAAGAGGAGTCGGAGGACGAGGACGAAAGGGAAGAGGCGAATGCCGTCGACCTGTCCCTCATGCCCGAGCTCCTGAAGGAACTGAAGCGCCGCTGTCCTGCGTCCAACGGGTTCCTGAACGGCTGCACCTGGCAGCTCGACGGGGACAAACTCACGCTGAACCTGACCCACGGCGGGGCCGATCTGCTGAAAGGGATCTGCGCCGACGTCACCCTCGAGACCATCCTGTCCGAGGCGTTCGGGAACCGGGTCCAGGTCGAGTTCGCCGGCGTCGTGAACATGGACGTCGACGACACCGCCTACGCGGACATGCAGAAGCAGGCGGAGGCGGAGGCCAGGAAGAAGGCCAAAGCCAAAGCGGAAGAGAAGTTCGAGGAGCAGCCCCACAAAGTCGTCGAGGGCATCCCGCTCTATCTCGAGACCGCGAAGATGATCTACGGCAAAGAGATCCGCTACATGCCGAAGCCCATCAAAGAGCTGAAGGCCGACGACGGACAGGTCGTCATCTGGGGCGAGGTCTTCGACGTCGACGTCATCGACACGCGGGACGGCCGCAACAAGATCTTCAACTTCGCGATGACCGACTACACCGACTCCTATCCCTGCAAGATCTTTGCGCGGGGAGAAGCCGGCAACGCCCTCGCCGACAACCTCAAAAACGGCATGACCGTCATGGCGCGGGGCAACGTCATCTTCGACACCTACAAACACGATTACCTGCTCGATGTCAAGGCGCTGGCCTCCGTCCGGAAGATCGAACGGATGGACAATGCCCCGAAAAAACGTGTCGAGCTCCATCTCCACAGCAACATGTCCATGATGGACGCCATGACCGACGCCGGCGAACTGGTGAAGCGCGCCGCAAAATGGGGCCATCCGGCCGTCGCCATCACGGACCACGGTGTCCTGCAGGGCTATCCCGCCGCCTTTGCCGCGTCCCAGAAGACCGGCATCAAGGTCATCTACGGCGTCGAGTCCTATGTCTACGACGATATGCGCCCCGGTGTCCCCACCGAGTGGCCGGACATCGTGCAGGCGCTCCGCGACCGGAAACAGCGGACTTACCATCAGATCATCCTTGTCAAAAACAACGTGGGCCTCAAGAACCTCTACGGCCTTGTGTCCCGTTCCCATACCGAGCACTTCTACCGGAAGCCGACCATCCTGAAGTCGGACCTCGCGGCACACAGAGAAGGGCTCATCATCGGCACGGCCTGCCAGGCCGGCGAGCTCTACATGGCGCTCCTGAACGATGAACCGGAGGAGCGCATTCAGGAGATCGTCGATTTCTATGACTACATGGAGATCCAGCCGAACACCAACAACGCGTTCCTGCTGCGGCCTTACTACAAGAAGGACAAGGCCTCGAAGGAACTCAAGATGATGCCTCCGCGGTTCCAGTCCGAGGAGGACCTCTGCAACATCAACCGACGCATCCTCGCGCTGGGCGACGCCGCCGGCAAGCCGACGGTCGCCACCTGCGACGTCCACTTCATCGACCCGGAATGCGCACAGTTCCGCGCCATCATCATGGCCGGCCAGGGATTCCAGGACGCCGACAACCAGCCCGCCCTGTTCCTCCGCACGACGGAGGAGATGCTCGCCGAGTTCGAATACCTCGGCGACCGCGCTGAGGAAGTCGTCATCGACAACCCGAACAAGATCGCGGACATGGTCGAACGCATCCGCCCGGTGCCCGCCGGCAACTTCCCGCCGAGCATCGACGGGGCGGAAGAGGAACTGCAGCGGCTCTGCTGGGACAGGGCGAAAGAGCTCTACGGAGACCCGGTCCCCGAGTACGTCGCGAAGCGCCTCGACAAGGAACTGACCTCCATCATCTCGAACGGGTTCGCGGTCCTCTACATGATCGCCCAGAAACTGGTCAAGGACTCGGAAGACCACGGGTACCACGTCGGCTCCCGGGGCTCCGTCGGCTCCTCGTTCGTCGCCCACGCGTCGGGCATCTCGGAGGTCAACCCGCTGGCGCCCCATTACCGCTGCACGAACCCCGCCTGCAAGCATACGGAGTTCTTCCTGCACGGTGAGGTGGGTTCCGGTTACGACCTTCCGCCGAAGGACTGCCCCGAGTGCGGCACGCCCATGTGGCGGGACGGCCACGACATCCCCTTCGAGACATTCCTCGGGTTCAAAGGCGATAAATCGCCCGATATCGACCTCAACTTCTCCGGCGAATACCAGGCGAGCGCTCACCGATACACCATCGAACTGTTCGGTGAGGACCACGTCTTCAAAGCCGGCACCGTCGCCACCGTCGCGGACAAGACCGCGTTCGGCTATGTCAAAAAGTATCTCGAGGAGCGTGGCATCAACGCGAAGGACGCCGAAGTCAACCGGCTGGTCCGGGGCGTCGCCGGCGTCAAGCGGACGACCGGTCAGCACCCCGGCGGTATGGTCGTCGTCCCGAATGCCTACGAAGTCACCGACTTCACCGCCGTCCAGTACCCCTCGGACGACCCGGGCAAGGGCATGAAGACCACGCACTTCGACTTCCATTTCCTGCACGACACCATCCTGAAGCTCGACAACCTCGGACACGATGTGCCGACCATGTACAAGTACCTCGAGGACATGACCGGCATCCCCGTCATGGACGTCGACATCTGCGACCCGAAGATCTACGAGCTCTTCCTGAGCCCGGCACCCCTCGGTGTCACGGAGGAGGATATCAACTTCCCGATCGGCACCCTGTCCATCCCCGAGATGGGCACCGACTTCGTCAAGAGCATGCTGGTCGAGTGTAAACCGAAGAACTTCTCGGACCTTCTGCAGATCTCCGGCCTGTCCCACGGCACCGACGTCTGGCTCGGCAACGCGCAGGAGCTCATCCACAAGGGCACCTGCACCATCTCCGAAGTCATCGGGACCCGTGACAACATCATGGTCGGGCTCATGCACTACGGCCTCGAGCCGGACATGGCCTTCAAGATCATGGAGATCGTCCGCAAGGGCAAGGCGAGCAAGCTCCTGACCGACGAGCACCTGAACGCCATGCGGGAACACGACGTGCCGGAGTGGTACATCGACTCCTGCTACAAGATCAAATACATGTTCCCGAAAGCTCACGCGGCCGCTTACGTCGGCGCCGCGCTGCGGCTCGCCTGGTACAAGATCTACAAACCCCTCGAGTATTACGCCACGTTCCTCACGGTCCGCGGTGAAGACCTCGACGCGGTCGCCATCCTCTCCGGCAAGGGCTATGTCAAAGGCCGGATGAAGGAGATCGAGATCAAGGGACGGGACGCCTCCGCCACGGAGAAGAGCGAGTACACCGGCCTCCAGGTCGTGCTGGAGATGCTCGCCCGCGGCATCGAGTTCCTGCCCATCGACCTGTACAAATCAAAAGCCACGGTCTATGCGATCGAAGATGGAAAGATCCGCCTCGCGTTCTCTTCCATCAAAGGACTTGGCGTTTCGGCCGCACAGGCTCTGGAATCCGCCAAGGACGACGGACAGGGACCCTATCTGTCCCAGGAGGACCTCGGCGTCCGCGCCGGCGTCTCCTCTGCCGTCCTCACGGCGCTTCGCGACCTCGGTGCCCTTGACGGGCTGCCGGAGTCGAGCCAGATCTCACTGTTCGGTATTTAAATAGGAGGGACATCATGAACAAAGCTATCAAGATCCTTTTACTGGTCCTGCTGTTCCTGGCAGTGGCCGTCGGCGCGGTCTTCGGATACCGCTGGTTCAGCGGACGTCAGACCGCCGCGGCGCCCATCGCCACCGAAGGGCAGGCATACCTGACGACGTCTCCGAACGCTTCCGAAGGCGTGACCGACGTGGCGGAAGCGGAGCAGGACAATCTGGCCAGCGACTCGAACATCGAGCCGACGACCGCATGGCCGTTCGCCGACCGGAAGTCCGAGTCGAAGTTCGAGGCCAAGGAGTCGGTGGGCTACACCACGACGAAGGCCGCGAAGCAGAACAAGACCAAGGCTGCGGAGAAGACCGCCGGCAGCAAGAAGGACACGACCGAAAAGGCCTCGGACAAAGAGACCACGAAGAAGTCCTCTTCCGCGTCGGACAGCGACATGAAGGCCTTCCTGCAGAAGCTCCAGTCCGGCGCGTCCAAGACGAACAACGGACACCCGGTCAAGGTGGACTCCAACGGCATCAACATCGAGTACAAGAAGTTCGCGGTGGCCGACCTCAACGGGGACGGCAAGGACGAGCTCTTCCTCTATGCCGAGAGCACCAAGGGCCAGGAGTTCTACGGCAACTCCTACATCGTCTATGACAGCAGCCTCAAGAACGTTCGGACCACGATGGTCATCGACGAGTTCAAGGACGTGACGTTCTACAAGAGCGGCGCCTATGAGGTCGTCAAAGACAAGTTCGGCTTCGTCTCCGATGAGATCGCCGCGAACTTCGGCGTCAAGAACAAAAACTCCATCCTCGGGTTCGACGTCACGACGACTCCCTATCTCAAATACATGACGAACGGTCCGTACATCGACGCTCCGAGCGAGATCAGCGCCGCCGACTACAAGGCGACGGTCGCCAAACTGAAAGCCGGCGGTACCGTGAACGTCAAGGTCTACGATTACACGGCGGCCAACGTCAGCAAGCTATAAGGTGTTCCCTTCATGGATTTCTACAACTTTTACAAGGGTCAGAGCTTCGACGCCTACGAATTCTTCGGAGCTCATGTCACCGATCAGACCACCTGGTTCCGGACTTATGCGCCCGCGGCCAACCGCGTGGCGGTCATCGGCGAGTTCAACGGCTGGAACGAGACGCCCATGGATCGCGCCTACGACGGCAGCACCTGGGAGTGCTCGATCCCCGAGGCACGGCCGGGGCAGATGTACAAGTACCGCATCTACGGCCAGGACGGGCGGGCGATCGACCACTGCGACCCCTACGGTTTCGGCATGGAGCTGCGCCCGAACAGCGCATCCATCATCCGGGAGCTCCGTGCGTTCGAATTCGACGACTGGGACTGGATGCTCACCCGTACCGACCGCCGCAATGAATCGCTCAACATCTACGAAGTCCACGCCGGGTCCTGGCACAAGAACCCGGACGACCCGGAGAACGGCTGGTACAACTATGTCGAACTGGGCGATCTGCTGATCCCGTACGTCAAAGAACACGGCTACAACTACATCGAGTTCCTGCCGCTGGCGGAGCACCCCTCGGACAACTCCTGGGGGTACCAGAACACAGGCTTCTTCGCCCCGACGTCCCGCTACGGCACCATGGACCAGCTGAAGCAGCTCATCGAGAACTGCCACAAGAACGAGATCGGCGTCATCCTCGACTTCGTCCCGGTCCACTTCGCGGTCGACGACTACGCGCTCGAGAAGTACGACGGCACGGCGCTCTACGAGTACCCGCACCCCGACATGGGGTACAGCGAGTGGGGGAGCCACAACTTCAACCACTGCAAGGGCGAGGTCCAGAGCTTCCTGCAGTCGAACGCGAACTACTGGCTGAAGGAGTTCCACTTCGACGGCCTGCGCATCGACGCGCTGTCGAACCTCATCTACTGGCAGGGCAACAAGGACCGCGGCACCAATGAGAACGCCGTCCACTTCATCCGCAACATGAACGGCGGCCTCAAGAAACTGCACCCGACCGCCATCCTGGCAGCGGAGGACTCCACCCAGTTCCCGGGAGTCACGAGACCTGTCTATGAAGGCGGCCTCGGCTTCGACTACAAGTGGGACATGGGCTGGATGAACGACAGCCTCGACTACATGAAGAAGACCGCGGACCAGCGGACAGAAAACTACCACAAGCTGACGTTCTCGATGATGTATTTCTACGACGAAAACTTCATCCTTCCGCTCTCCCACGACGAGGTGGTCCACGGCAAGGCGACCATCCTGCAGAAGATGTCCGGCCTCTACGAGGGCAAGTTCCCGCAGGCGCGCACGTTCTATATGTATATGTACGCGCACCCCGGCAAAAAGCTCAACTTCATGGGCAACGAATTCGCCCAGATCCGGGAGTGGGACGAGGACGAAGAGCAGGACTGGTTCATGCTGCGCTATCCGCTCCACGACTCCTTCCAGGTCTTCATGAAAGACCTGTCGCACCTGTACCTCGACCACCCGGCGTTCTGGGCCCTCGACTACAACACGATGGGCTTCGACTGGGTCGACTGCAACCAGGCGGAGAAACGCATCTATGCCTTCGTCCGCCACGGCGGGGAAGAGGACATCCTCTGTGTCTTCAACTTCTCGGAGAAGGCTCAGGACTACCGGCTGCGGCTCGACTACAACCTCGAGCTCGAGCTACTGCTCGCCTCGGACGCCGACATCTACAGCGGCACCGAGCACTACGAGGGAAAGACGGTCCTCAAAAAGAAAAAGGGCTGTTTCGAGCTCCCGATGACCCCGTATTCTGCCAAGTTCTTTAAGATGAAATAAAAACTATATTTTGAGTTGATACTCATCGACGACCCCGGCTCGGCCGGGGTCGTTATTATGTAAATAATAGGTTTTCATGATTCTATTTATGATTTGTTCGTGCTAATATAAAAATGTACTATACTCTCATACAACAAATAATTTGCGATTGGAGGGAACTCACATGAAACGGAAAGCAATGAGCCTCATCGGCCTCCTTCTGATGGTCGCGATGGTCCTGTCTCTGACCGGCTGCAACAAAAAAGCAGCGACTCCGGAAGAGACGACGGAAGTCACCCGGCAGACGGTCGACTCCCCGTATGAGCTCAATATGAAGAATTATGAGTCTTTCATCAAGTCTTTGCCGGAAGGCGGATACTACGCCTTTGCGGCCATGGACAAAGATCACGATGCTCTCCTCGTCACCGACGCAGTCTTCCGGGACGGCGACAAGACCTTTGCCAGCGAGGCCACGGTCTACGGCTATGACAAGGACGGCAACATCGTTGAGTACGGCGATGTCATCGGCGGCGGCACGGCTTATCCGCTCTCCGTCAAGGATAACAACCTGTACTTCGGCAACAAGACCTCGATGACCAAAGTCACCATCGAAGAGTATCGCAACGCCATGCGCATCGTCGATCGCCAGACCGAAGGCGCGGCTCTCGACGCACTCTACAACGAATTTGAGACGGCAACTCCGGTCGAGTTCACGAAGGTCGAAGGTTCCACCATCCCCGGACCGACCCTGTATGAAGGCACCTGGGCGGAGAAGGACTCTGAGCGCGTCGTCATCGTTGTGGAGCCAACCGTGGAAAAGGGCTGGTTCGACGTCACCATCACCTGGAGAGAAGCTCTTCCGCAGAAGGACCTCTACACCATGCGTGCCCACTATCAGAAGGACGGCTCTCTGTTCTATGACAACTGCCGTTATCTGGTCCGCACGTTCGATGATAACGGGAAGTTCAAGGACGAAGTGAAGTACACGAACGGTTCCGGCATCCTGAAACTCAAGCTCGACGACAAGACGCTCTACTGGACCGACTATAAACTGTCTCCGGGAAGCAACACCCAGGCATTTATCAAGAATGACAGCCTCAAGATCGAGACCGTGACAGCGAAGTCTACGACGAGAACGACCACCAAGAAGGCCGAGACCACGAAGTCGACGAAGAAGGCCGAGACCACTAAGTCAACGAAGAAGGCTGAGACGACCAAGGCCGCTCCCGCAGAAGAAGACGGCCAGAACCCGGTCATGAACTTCATCGGCCGCTACGGCTCCGGCCGCTGCACGATCGATGTCGACTGCCAGGGCAGGAAAGACGCTCACTTCCATGTCACCTGGGCATCCAGCGCTGCGGAAGTGTCCGAGTGGACCATGAGCGGCACCTTCGATGAAGGCAGCAGGTCTGTCCGTTACAACAACGGTGTCAAGAGGACCACGGTATTCAACGAAGACGGAACGGTCGCTGTGAGCACCGTCGAGTACACCGGCGGCAAGGGCACATTCACTTTCCACGACGGCGCCCTGACCTGGTCTGACAGTCAGGAGCATATTGCCGACGGCATGACCTTTACCTATTAAACAGATCATCCATTCCGATTCCTTTCCGGGCTCCGAACGGGGCCCGGAAATTTTTTGAAAAAATTTTTCGAAAAGTATTGACATGTCCTAGGGCATATGGTACAGTCTAAGCGTACTAAGGAACACAGTACACGCAAATGGATATTCTAATTCTACGGAGGAAATAATCATGAAACGTTCACTCACTGCATTCATCGGAATCGTACTCATGCTCGCCATGACCCTTGCGCTGGTCGGCTGCAACAAGAAGACGGATGAGACCGTCACGGTCACTGCCGCTGCCCCGACTGTTGTCACTCAGCAGGCCGAAGAGGCGACAGAGGCTCAGCAGAACCAGTCTGCAACGCAGAAGGCGACTCAGAAGGACACCCAGAAAGCCACCCAGAAAGAGACGAAGAAAGCAACTCAGAAGGCTACGAAGAAGGCGACGAAGAAAGCCACTGAGAAAGCGACTCAGAAGACCACCGAAGCAACCGGCAGCCCGGTCCAGCGTTTTCAGGGCCGTTACGGCAGCGACCGCTGCACGGTCGATGTCAAGGGCGTTGCCAACAACACCGTCGAGATCCACATCTACTGGGCCAGCAGTGCCTGGGAGCACAGCGAGTGGACGATGAGCGGCAACTTCGATGAAGACAGCAAAGGCTTCTATGTCTACTACACCGACGGCGTCAAGAAGGACTACAAGTTCAATGACGACGGCGAACAGGAATCCGTCGAGACCGTCTACACCGGCGGCAAAGGCGCGTTCCGCTTCAACGGCAACAAGATGACCTGGGACGACCACGCGGAGCACATCGCGGACGGTATGGTCTTCACGAAGTAACTTCCTTCGCATCCTCATAAACGGTTGACGTGGACCCATCTTGCATGGTATCATCTATGCGTGTTAACAGACGTAGAACACTAAAACCAATCAGGAGTTGATTACTTGTTTACCATCGACAACATGTCCCGTATCCCAGTCTATGAGCAGATCGTCGAACAGACCGAACGGCTGCTGCTCTCCGGCGAGATGAAACCCGGAGACCCCATGCCCTCTGTCCGCGGTCTCGCAGCAGAACTCGGGGTCAACCCCAACACCATCCAGAAAGCCTACGCAGAACTCGATCACCGCGGAATGACCACTTCCGTCCCCGGACGCGGCAGCTTCCTCCGGGAAGATGCCACCGAGCAGCTGATCGCATATCTCAATGAGAACGCGCTGCCGGAGTTCAAGAACATGCTCAAGGGTATGTTCATCGCCGGGGCCACCAAAGAAGAAGTGCTCCGTTTCGTCTCGCAGCTCCTCGATGAGCTCGCGCCCGAGTTCGAAGGCTGATCCGGCAAAACCTCATTTTCACGATCCATACAAAAAGGCTTCGGTTTCCTGTGAATATCCATAGCGCAGGGGAGCGGAGCTTTTTCTATGTCCGGAACGCGGTTCTCATTCTTGGAAAAGTATGGTAAAATATTTGTTTGAGAATACGCGGAAACTGCGTGAACACGGAGAAGAGAGGGGACTCCCGCTTTGAAGAAACTAGAGAACAAATGGCTGCTCGCCTGTCTGGCCTTTCTGGTGCCGGCAGTGCTGCTGCTCATCATCTTCGTGCTGAACGGCGTCACGCCCTTCGGCGGCCGAAGTCTGGCCGAGCAGGATGCCAACATCCAGTACATCGAATTCTTCAACTATTACCGAAACCTGTTCCACGGGAAGGACACGCTGCTCTACAGCTTTACGAACTTCCTCGGTGGCAGCGGGGTGGCGCTGGCCGCCTATTACCTGGCATCGCCGTTCAACCTCCTGATCCTCGCGGTGCCGGCGTCCATGAACCACGCGCTCTTCTCCCTGATGGTCCTCCTGAAGCTGTCCCTCTGCGGCTTCACGATGACCCTGTTCCTGCGGGAACGGTTCCCGAAACTGACCCCGCTCTTCACGCTCCTGCTCTCCGTCTCCTTTGCACTGTCTCAGTACAATATCGCCCAGACCATGAACATCATCTGGCTGGACGGTGTCTATATGCTGCCGCTGGTCCTGCTCGGGGTGCATCGCCTCGTCCGCAACGGCAAGAGCTTCCTGTTCTTCTTCGCCACCGGCGCCGCCATCCTGTTCAACTGGTATGCGGGCTACTTTGACTGCATCGCCGCCATCCTGTTCTTCTTCTGGGAACTGGGCGATGTACCGACCGGCCTTCTGACCGCGAAACAGAAATGGGGCCGCTTCGGCTCCGCCCTCGGCCACGGCGTGGCAGCGGTCTGCCTCAGCGCCGTCCTGTTCCTGCCGACCGTATACACGCTGCTCGGCGGCAAGGGCCGGACCGACATCAAGATGAGCTTCGGCTTTACCGGCAACCCGCTGACCTCGCTCGCCGGGTTCTCCCTCGGCACCGAGAGCTTCGACGGCGGCATGTCCGTCTTCTGCGGGAGCCTTGCCACACTGGCACTCATCCTCTATTTCTCGCACAGACAGTTCGCTCTGAAAGAAAAGATCCGCAGCGGGGTCCTGCTTCTGGTCTTCCTGCTGCTGGCATACTGGGAGCCTCTGGCGTTCATCGCCAACGGGTTCCGGAACATCACGTCGTACTGGTACCGTTACGGCTACATCGTCATCGCGTACCTCCTGTTCCTCGCGGCACGGTACTACTCCGAAGTGGAGGCAGAGACCCCGGCCCGCATCTGGAAAGCGGCACTGGCCGCGGCGGGCATCCTGCTCCTCGTCGAGTTCGTGTCGGAATACGGCACGGTCAGCTACATCTTCGGCACGGCGCTGTTCCTGCTGTTCTTCGCCTTCGCGCTGACGAAGCTCCTGCCGATGGAGGACGGGGAAGACGTGGCGTTTGCAAAAGAGACTGCGAAACGGGCACTTGCCGTTTCGCTCTCCTGCGCGGTCTGCCTGGAACTGCTGGTCAGCGGCGTCCTCATCTACCGGAGCACCGGCTTCTCGAAGGTCGGCCGGTACCAGGACTACCACGCGAACCGGACGCAGAAGGTCGAGTCGGTCAAGGCGGCCGATGACAGCTTCTACCGCATCGCGCAAACCGACTACCGTCAGCGGACCGATGAGAACCTCACGGCCTACTTCGACGACGCCTATTCCTATGCCTACAACGGCATTGCCCATTATTCGTCCACCTACTCGAACAATCAGGCGGAGCTCATGTGCCACCTTGGCTATGCCTCCGACCCGACGGTCCCCGTGACCACCACCCGTCTGCTCGCGAGCGACTCCCTGCTCTCCGTCAAGTACGTTCTCGGCGAGCCGGAAGTCCCCGGTCTCCTGAAGGCCGACGACCTCGGCGAAGGCATCTGGCGGAACCCGTTCGCGGTGGCCCCGGCCCTCGTCGTGAACGCCGGCAAAGCGGCGGACTTCCAGAAGTATGAACACGACCCCTTCGCGTACCAGAACGCGCTGTTCTCGCAGCTGCTCGGACGCAAGGTGGAACTTTATAGACCGGTCGAATTCAAGACCACCCGCGACCGGACCCTGGACCGCTACACGTACAAGGTCCCGCAGCAGGCGGAGAACACCATCACGTACTTCTCCGTCCACACGAGAGGCTGGGCCCACGGCAAGCTCTACTGCAATGGCAAATTCATGACCGAGTACGCCTACTGGCTGACGCCGCAGGCCGTCATGCTGCCGCAGAAGGACACGACCTCCGGCACCACGACCATCCGCTACAAGTACCTCTCCGGCGAGAACAAGATCGAAGAGGCGTACTGTTACAGTCTCGACCTCGACGCGCTCGCGGCGGTCTCCTCGGAACTGAACGCGAAGACCCCGGCCGAGTACCGCATCCTCCCGGGCGAAGTCACTGCCGCTGTCAGAGCGGAGACCGGCGACGAGAGCCTGTATCTGTCTGTCCCCGTCGACCGCGGCTGGACCGTCGAACTCAACGGCGCCAAAGTCGACCCGCAGGTCCTGAAGGACAACGCCTTCGCCGACTGCTTCTACCTCATCCCGCTCGAACAGGGCGAGAACACCGTCAAAATGACCTATGAGGTCCCCGGTCTCAGGGCCGGCGCTGTCATCACGGTCGTCACGCTCCTCGCGAGCCTCGTTCTGGCGATCTTCTTCCGTAAAAAGAAAGCATAAACCGCGAAGCGCCTGCCATTGTCACTGAAATCACCTTTGAATAGAAAAAATGGACTACAAACAGCCTTGTCGCCGATTTGTAGTCCTTTTTTCATCAGTCAACGCCACTGAAACCTCCGCCTTCCTGTAGGCCCCTGGATTTGTGCCCGGCGAGAAAGCCGGAAGGGGTTGGGGTTCGGGGAAGGGGAAGGTGGCTTTCTCCGACGTTCTTTGGATTCCCCTTCCCTGAAAGCGGTGACAGGGAAAGCCGGGACGGGTCAGTGCCGGTGTTGCTCGAGCAAATGGAACTGTGTCTCAAGAACAGACATAGAGATTTTGCAAAAACCCTGAAAACAACCTTGAATGAACGTGCCAAAAAGTGTATAATCGGTAGCAATTCATCTAGGTGCGTAGCACCACTCGGAGGTTAATATGCTTGGCAGGTATGTCAGGGTCAAGGTGACATCTCCGATTCATTCCAAACACCCGCAACAGGGGTTCACATACGGGCTGAACTATGGGGAAATCAATTTTGTCACCGCCCGAAAGAGAGAAACGCTGAACGCGTTCATTATGGGGATCGACCACCCCGTGAAAACATTTGACGGCCGCGTCATCGCGACGGTCGAGAAAAACGGCGAACGGTACTATGTCGTGGCGCCGAAGAGCAAACGGTACATCAACCACGATGTCTCGAAGGCGATGGAGTTTTTCCACCCGGAGAGCATCCGCTGTTACTATGAGACGTCCTGCGGCGCCATCGTCTGCCGCAAGGTGAAAGGGGAGCCCCGCTTCCTCGTCATCAAGAACAACCGCAGTGCCCACTGGAGTTTCCCGAAAGGCCACATCGAGCCCGGAGAGACCTGGGAGGAGACCGCAAAGCGCGAAGTCCTCGAAGAGACGGGCCTGCACATCAAGATCCTTCCCGGTTTCCAGGAAGAGTCGAACTACATGATCCAGAACCGCATCGACAAGAAGGTCATCATCTTCGCGGCGACGACCACCGACACCCGGACCATCATCCAGGAGTCCGAGATCGAAGACTACTCGTGGCTGCCCTTCGACGGCGCCGACAAGTACCTCCGGTTCGAAAACGACTGCCGCATCCTCGAAGACGCACGCAAGTTTTTTGAAGAGCAGGGCGTTCTGGACTGAACAAGACAGAAAAGCACCTCGTTTCGAGGTGCTTTTGTTGTGTCTTTCCCTTTTTTATGCTAAAATATTCCAGTTACTTTTATAAGAAGGAGGAGATTTCCATGGCAAACAAAGGCAAATATTACATCACGACTGCCATTGCCTACACATCTCGGAAGCCCCATATCGGGAACTCGTATGAGATCGTCATGACCGACGCACTCGCGAGGTACAAACGAATGCAGGGCTACGATGTTTTCTTCCTCACCGGTACCGACGAACACGGACAGAAGATCGAAGGCTATGCCAGCGCCGCCGGCGTCACCCCGAAACAGTATGTGGACAAGGTGGCGGGCGAGATCCGCGACATCTGCGACCTTCTCAACACCACCTACGATAAATTCATCCGCACCACCGACGATTACCACGAGCGGTCAGTCCAGCACATCTTCAAGAAACTGTACGATCAGGGCGACATCTACAAGGGCGAATACGAAGGCCTGTACTGTACTCCCTGCGAGTCCTTCTGGACCGAGTCCCAGCTCGTCGACGGCAAGTGCCCGGACTGCGGCCGCGAGGTCAAGCCGGCGAAAGAGGAAGCGTACTTCCTCAAGCTGTCGAAGTATCAGAAGCAGCTGGAAGAATACATCGAAGAGAACGAGGACTTCATCTATCCGGAAGCCCGGAAGAAGGAGATGCTCAACAACTTCATCAAGCCGGGTCTGCAGGACCTGTGTGTGCCCCGGACGACCTTCAAATGGGGAATCCCGGTCACCTTCGACGAGGGCCACGTCATCTATGTCTGGATCGACGCCCTCTCGAACTACATCACCGGCATCGGGTACGACCCGGAAGGGTCTTCGGACCAGTACCGCAAGTACTGGCCGGCCGACGTCCACATCATCGGTAAAGACATCGTCCGCTTCCACACCATCTACTGGCCCATCATGCTGATGGCCCTCGGCGAGCCGCTCCCGAAGCAGGTCTACGGGCACCCGTGGCTGCTCTTCGGCGAGGACAAGATGTCCAAGTCCCGCGGCAACGTCATCTATGCGGACGACCTCACGACGCTCTTCGGCGTCGACGCCACACGGTATTATCTGCTGTCCGAGATGCCGCACGCGGCGGACGGCTCCATCACCTATGAGACGATGATCGAGCGGTACAACTCCGACCTGGCCAACACCATCGGCAACCTCGTCAACCGCACCATCGCCATGACGAATAAGTACTTCGACGGCGTCATCCAGGCTCCGACCGCGAAAGAACCCGTGGACGACGACCTGGCACAGACCTGCCTCGACGCGGTGAAGAAGGTCGACGACCTTCTCGCCACTTACCATATGGCCGACGCGGTCGAGACCGTCCTCGGCATCGCCAAGCGCGCCAACAAGTACATCGACGAGACCGAACCGTGGGTCCTCGCGAAAGACCCGGAGAAGAAGGAACGTCTCGGCACCGTCCTCTACAACCTGTTAGAGGCCATCCGGTTCCTCGCCATCCTGCTCTCTCCGTTCACTCCGGACACCACGGAGGCCATCTTCGCGCAGACCAACATGAACGCGAAGGACTATGATTCCCTCGAGAGCTTCGGCGCTCTGGAGGCCGGCATCACCGTCGGCAAGGCGGTCCCGCTGTTCGCCCGCATCGACAAGGACGAGATGTACGAGAAGATCGAAGCCCGCCAGAAGGCCAACGCCGAGGCGGAGACCGCGAACAACGAGAAGGTCAAGGAAGAACTGGCCGGCGTCGCGACCCTCGCCGAGATCAGCATCGACGACTTCGCCAAAGTCGAACTGCGCGTCGCCGAGATCAAAGCCTGCGAGCCCATCAAACGCGCCAAGAAGCTTCTGAAGCTGACCCTCGATGACGGGGAAGGCGAGCGGACCGTCGCGTCCGGCATCGCGCCCTGGTACAGCCCGGAAGACCTGGTCGGACACAAGATCGTCCTCGTGGCGAACCTGAAACCCGCCACGCTCTGCGGCGTCGAATCCCAGGGCATGATCCTCGCGGCCGACAACGCGGAAGACGATGTGAAGGTCCTCTTTGTGGACGACTTCAACACCGGCGCGAAGATCCGATAAACAACATGAAAGCTCCGGAACTCAGACGAGCTCCGGAGTTTTTTGAAATCCGTTAGAAAGAGAGCACCTCATGCTGACCAACATTTTTGACACCCACGCCCACTACGATGACGAGGCCTTTCAGGAAGACCGCGCCGACGTCCTCGGCACCCTGCTGCCCGGGGGCGGCGTTGTCCGCGTTGTCGACTGCGCCGTGGACCTTCTGAGCTCCGTCCGTGTCCTGGACCTTGCCCATGAGTACGACTACGTCTACGCGGCACTGGGCATCCACCCGGAACAGGCGGGCGAGGAGCGCAAGGGCGATCTAGATATGATCGCCGAACTGCTTCAGAAAGAGGACAAGGCGGTCGCCGTCGGTGAGATCGGCCTCGACTACTACTGGGAGGAAAATGCCCCGCGGGACACGCAGGTGGACCTCTTCTGCCGCCAGCTGGAACTCTCCAACGACCTCGGCCTGCCGGTCATCATTCACGACCGGGAAGCCCACGGAGACACGATGGAGTGCCTGCGGAAGTACAAACCCGCCGGCGTCCTCCACTGCTTCTCCGGCAGTGTCGAGATGATGAAGGAGGCCACGAAACTCGGCATGTATATCGGCCTCGGCGGCGTGGTCACGTTCAAGAACGCCCGCAAGGCGGTCGAAGTCGCCGCGGAGGTCCCGCTCGACAAACTGGTCCTCGAGACCGACGCGCCGTACATGGCGCCGGTGCCGTACCGGGGCAAGCGGAACAACTCGACGTACATCGCGCAGGTGGCGGAAAGGATCGCGGAAGTCCGCGGGATGGACGCGCAGGAACTCGTCGACCTCTGCACAGAGAACGGCAAACGGCTCTTCCAGATGGCAGACTAAACAAAAAAGAGACCCAGCCCAAAAGGGCTGGGTTTTTGTTTTCTCAACCGGCGAGGTATTCCTGTACCTGCGAGAGGTACTTCTCTCCGGCGTCGCGGCCCATCTCGTAGATGTGCTGCATCTTGTCCGCGTCGTGGACGAAGAAGCCGATGTCCAGGGGCTCGTCGGGGTAGATCGCCAGGATGGCGCCTTCCTCATCGCGCTTCGTCACATAGGCGAGCTGTTCATTGTACTCGTTGTGGCGGTTCTCCAGACGGGCGTAGAGGTTGTCCTGTCCGTGGAGCAGGACCTTCGTGAGGCCCAGCGCCTTCTGCACCGGTTTCACATAGCCCTTCGGCTGGGTCAGGATGACGACGTTTTTGTCATACCCCTGCGACTCGAAGAACCCGAGGGGCAGGGAGTCGGAACAGCCGCCGTCCATATACTTCCGGCCGTCCAGTTCCACCGGTCTCGCCGCGATGGGCAGCGAGGCGGAGGCCCGGAGCCACTCCATGTCTTCGGAGTCTCCGGTCTTCAGCTCGTGGTAGACCGGCTCCGCGGTCGCCAGGTCGGTCGTGACGACCCAGAACTCCATCGGGTTTTTCCGGAAGGTCTCGAGGTCGAAGACGTCGTACTTGACCGGCATGACGTGGTAGCAGAAGTTCGCGTTGTAGAGGTTCCCGGTCGTCAGGAGAGACGCGAAGCTGCAGTACCGCGGGTCTCTGGCATACCGCTTGTTGTAGCGGATGACGCGGCCCGGCTGTTTGGACTTGTAGTTGCATCCGAAGGTGGCACCGGCCGACACGCCGATGGCACCGTCGAATTCTATGTCGTTTTCCAAAAGGACATCCATGACGCCGGCGGAAAAGAGGCCGCGCATGGACCCTCCTTCCAGGATGAGTCCGGTCTTCATGTGTTACATCTCCAGGAAATTCTTGTCGGAGTAAAACGCGTCGAGGAACATGGCGAGGTTCTCCTGCGTCGCAGGGAAGAACGTCTCCAGCTCGTCGTTCTGTTCATCGTCGATGTACAGCTCCGCAGAGCCGTCCTCCAGGAACTCGATGTTCATGGAGCCGCCGTCTTCTTTGAACCACGCCATGAGGATGCTGTCCTCGCCGGTGTCCATGACGGTCAGGGGCTGGTGCTCCTGCTTGACGATGATCTCTCTCGTATGGTTGATGAGCGCCGGGTTCAGGCCGGTCTCCTGCAGGTCCGCGAAGGACGCGAGCGTCTTGACCAGCGCGTCGCTGATGGAAAGGTCCTTGACGGCGTTCTCGCCGTCGCCGCCTTCGCCGGCGGTACCGGTCAGAAGGTCGCCGGGGTTGTAGTCCGAAACAACTGCCATTTGTCTGTCTCCTTTATTGCTGCTCCGCGTTCGCCGCCTCGATGACGGCTTCGGTCAGAGCGATCAGTTCTTCTCGGGTGGATAGTTTGCCGATGGAGTCGCGGAACTTCGCCGCGCCGCGCATGCCCTTGATGTACCAGGCGGCGTGCTTGCGGGTCTCCCGCATGCCGATGTAGTCGCCCTTGTACTCGCACATCTTCGCGGAGTGGTCGAGCAGGATGCGCATCTTCTCCTCGATGGACGGCTCCGGCAGGACCGTGCCGTCTTTCAGGTACGCGTTGATCTGTTCAAAGACCCAGGGACGTCCGGTGGCGCCTCTGCCGACCATGACGGCGGCCGCGCCGGTCTCGTCCAGCATGGACTTCGCGGAGGGACCGTCCCGTACATCGCCGTTGGCTATGACGGGGATGGACACGGCATCGACGACAGCCCTGATGGAGCTGCGGTCGACCGGCGGCGCGTACATCTGGTCCTTCGTGCGTCCGTGGACTGTGAGCGCGGCGACACCGACGTCTTCGAACTGCTTTGCCAGTTCGACACAGACGAGGGACTCGGGGTCCCAGCCGGTGCGCATCTTGACCGTGACGGGTTTGTCGACGGCTTCCACGACCGCTTTGGCGATGGACACCGCGAGGTCCGGATCGCGCAGCAGGGAAGAGCCGGCGTTGTTGCCGGTGATCTTCGGTGCGGGACAGCCCATGTTGAGGTCGATCGCCTCACAGGGGAACTCCGCCTCGACCCGCTTCGCGGCCTCCGCCAGAATGGCGGGGTCGTACCCGAAGAGCTGGATGGCGCCCGGGTGTTCGAGGTCCGAGAGCTGCAGCAGTTCCCGGCTTTTCCGGTCTCCCATCGTGAAGCCCTTGGCGCTCACCATCTCGGTCGTGACCATGGCGGCACCGTAGGAGAGACACCGTTCGCGCATCGCCCGGTCGGCCACCCCGGCCAGGGGCGCCAGGACCGCGGAGCCCTGCAGTTCCAGGGAACCGATCCGCATGGCTGTCACTCTCCTTCCAAAGCGGTTTTTTGAAAATTCTTGTAGCATTTTATCAGTAACGGGGCGCTTTTGCAAATAGAACCCCTATATGGTAAAATATTTGTCCTTAAAGAAACAGGAGGCGTTCCCATGAAACTACTGGTCATCGACGGCAACAGCATCGTCAACCGCGCGTTTTTCGGCATCAAACTGCTGACGACGAAGGACGGGCGATTCACCAATGCCATTTACGGGTTCCTCAACATCCTTCTGAAGCTGAAGGAGACGGCAGACCCTGACGCCGTGGCGTTCGCCTTCGACCTGAAAGCCCCCACGTTCCGCCATGAGATGTATGACGAGTACAAGGCCGGCCGCAAGGGCATGCCCCCGGAACTCGCAGAGCAGATGCCGGTCCTCAAAGACCTCCTGCAGAAACTCGGTTATGCCATCGTCGAGCAGGAAGGGTATGAGGCGGACGACATCCTCGGCACCCTCTCGGCGGCCATCGGCCCCGGCGACCACTGCTATGTCGCCACCGGCGACCGGGACTCTCTCCAGCTCGTCCGGGACAATGTCTCCGTCCTCCTCGCCTCAACGAAGATGGGACGCGCCCAGACGGTGGAATACACCCCGGACCTCATCAAAGAAGAGTACCTGGTGACCCCGGAAGAACTCATCGAGGTCAAGGCGCTCCAGGGCGACTCCTCCGACAACATCCCCGGCGTCACGGGCATCGGCCCGAAGACGGCGCAGGAGTGGATCTCGAAGTACCACAGCATCGACTACATCTACGACCACATCGAGGAACTCGGCTTCACCCCGAAGAAGAAAGAGAACCTCCTGAACGATAAAGACAACGCGTACCTCAGCCGGAAGCTCGGCACCATCGTGCTGGACGCGCCCATCGACACGGACCTGTCCCATTACGTCCCGACCGAAGGGGACCCGGAGGCGGCCGCACGGCTCCTCGCATCCCTCGAGATGTTCAAGATGATCGACAAGTTCGGCCTCCGGGAAGCCGCCGTCAACGCGGCGCCGGAAGAGGAAACGGGCATGAAGGAAGTCCTTGCCTGCAAAACGGCTGGCGCCTTCAAAGACATCGCAAAAGACCTCAAAGACCCGGTCACGTTCTATGCGCACTGGGACGGCACGGACCTCAAAGAGCTCTGCCTCATGGCGGACGGTGTGCCCGTCTACCTGCCGGAGGGCTCGGACTTCGAAGGTTTCGACACGTTCCTTCAGGACCGGTCCATCGCCAAATACACCTCGGACTCCAAGCCGCTCTTCGCCTATGCGAAGACCAGGGGCTTCCGGGTCGAGAACCTCCAGTTCGACGCGTCTCTCGCCGGTTACATCCTGAACCCCGGCGCCAAAACCTACGACCCGGTCCGGCTCTATGAGGAGTACAACCGGGGCAAGTTCGGCACCATTGCCTGCGACAACGACGCGGCGCTCGTGAACGAGACTCTGTGCCTCGACCGCACGAAAGAGTACCTCCTCGGCGCCATTGACGCGAACAACCAGGCAGACCTCCTGGCGATGGAGATCTCCCTCGCCGAAGTCCTCGCCTCCATGGAGCAGGACGGCTTCCTCGTGGACGCCGACGGCCTCAAAGTGTACGGCGAAGAGATCAACAAGCGCGTGGAAGAGATGACCGCCCGCATCTATGACGAAGTGGGCTTTGAATTCAACCTGAACTCTCCGAAGCAGCTCGGCGAAGCCCTCTTTGAAAAACTGGGCCTCCCCGGCGGCAAGAAGACGAAGACCGGCTGGTCCACCAACGCCGCGGTCCTCGAAGAACTGGCAGACGAGTACAAGGTCGTCGCGGACATCCTCGAATACCGCACGGTCTCGAAACTCAAGTCCACCTACTGCGACGGACTCGTCAAGGTCATCGCGGACGACGGACGCATCCATTCGACCCTGAACCAGACCGAGACCCGGACGGGGCGCATCTCCTCGTCGGAGCCGAATCTCCAGAACATCCCGGTCCGCAAACCCATCGGGTCGGAACTGCGGAAGTTCTTTATCGCGAAACCCGGCTACACGCTGGTGGACGCGGACTACTCGCAGATCGAACTGCGCGTGCTCGCCTCCGTGGCTAACGACGAGAACATGATCGCCGCGTTCCAGAGCGGGGAAGACATCCACGCCATCACGGCTTCCCAGGTCTTCGGCGTGCCGCTCGACTACGTGACGCCCCTCATGCGCTCGAACGCGAAGGCCGTCAATTTCGGCATCGTGTACGGCATCGGCGCCTTCAGCCTGTCGAAGCAGCTGGGCATCTCCCGCGCGGAAGCGGACCGATACATCAAGGGCTACCTCCACAACTTCAGCGGGGTAGACACATACATGCACGACGTGGTCGAGCAGGCCAAGAAAGACGGCTATGTGAAGACCCTCTACGAACGCCGCCGGTACCTGCCGGAACTGACCGCCTCCAACCGGAACCTCCGGGCTTTCGGAGAGCGGGTCGCCCGGAACATGCCCATCCAGGGCACGGCCGCGGACATCATCAAGATCGCCATGATCAAGGTCTACAACCGCCTCGCCATGGAAAACCTCGACGCGCGGCTCATCATGCAGGTGCACGATGAACTCATCGTCGAATGTGAGGAGTCCATCGCCGACAAAGTCCTCGACATCGTGAAGTTCGAGATGGAACACGCGGCCGCCCTGGCCGTCGACATGCAGGTGGACGCCCACATCGGGAAGACCTGGTACGAGGCGAAGGGGTAAGGCATGAAGATCGTGAACATGACCGCCCTCTCCATCCCGGACGTGGCGCGGCTGGAAGAAGAATGCTTCCCGTCGAACCCCTGGAAACAGGCGTCCATCGAGGAGTGCTTCCAGAACCCCGCGTACTACTTCTTCGTCGCGAAGAACGGCGACAACGAGGTGGTGGGGTACATCGCCACCTACATCGTGCGCGATGAAGCCTTCATCGAAAACGTTTGTGTCACGGAGACCGCGCGCCGGCAGGGCGTCGGCAGAGCTCTGGTGGAGCGGGCCATCGAGAATTGCAAAGCGAACGGGGCCTCCTTCCTCTCGCTGGAAGTGCGGCGCTCGAACACGGCCGCCATCGGCCTATACACCGCCTTCGACTTCGAGATCGAGGGCACCCGGAAGAAGTACTACTCCGACCCGGAAGAAGACGCGCTCATCATGACCTGTCACTTCGGACAGGCGAAGATGTGGACGCCCTTCGGCGACGCGGAGATCGGATTCATCGACTGACGAAACTACAGAAGAAAGCTGGCAAAACGCCTTGAAGATCTTAGGCATTGAAAGTTCCTGCGACGAGACCGCCGTCTCGGTCGTGGAAGACGGACGGAAGGTCCTGTCGAACGTCATCGCGTCCTCGCTGGAGGAGCACATCCTCTACGGCGGCGTGGTGCCGGAGATCGCCTCCCGCAGGCACGCGGAGTGCATCGAGCAGGTGACGAAGCAGGCGCTGAAGGACGCGGGCTGTGAGCTCGCGGACATCGACGCCATCGCGGTCACGGCGGCACCCGGGCTCATCGGAGCCCTGCTGGTGGGCGTGAACTTCGCGAAAGGACTGTCCCTGTCCTCGGGTATCCCGCTCGTGCCGGTGCATCACCTTCGCTCGCACATCGCCGCGAACTATGTGACGTACCCGGATCTGGAACCGCCGTTCCTGGCCCTCGTCGCCTCCGGCGGCCACTCCCACATCGTGGAAGTGAAGTCCCCGACGGAGTACAAAGTCATCGGACAGACGCGGGACGACGCGGCGGGGGAGTGCATGGACAAGACGGCCCGTGTGCTGGGCCTCCCGTACCCGGGCGGCAAGAACATGGACGCGGTCTCCCAAAACGGCGACCCCCATGCGTTCGAGACGCCACGTCCGCACGTCGACGGCTCTCCCTACGACTTCAGCTTCTCGGGCCTCAAGACCTATGTCATCAACACGGTGCACCACATGGAGCAGAAGGGGGAGGCCCCGAACGTGGAGGACATGGGCGCCACCATCATCACGGCCGTCGTCGACTCGCTGGCCGACAATACGGAACGGGCCGCGAAGGACCTCGGCTATGACACCATCGTCCTCGCCGGCGGCGTCTCCGCCAACTCGTTCCTTAGAAAACGATTCAACGAGATTTGCGAGAAGAACCACTGGACCCTGTACATGCCCGAGCTGCAGTACTGCGGCGACAACGGCGCTATGGTCGCGGCCCAGGGGTATTACGAATACATCGCCGGACACAAAGCCGGTTTAGACCTCAACGCGAAGGCCACGATGGCCATCGACGCGGAGTTTTGAGAAACACTTTAGAGAAAGATCGTGAGTTTATGAAGATCCTCGTTTTGTCCGATGTCCACGGCTGCAGAGACCGTCTGCGGGACATTGTCGAAGCCTATGCGCCGGTCGTCGACACCGTCATCTTCTGCGGAGACGGAGAGCGGGACTGGGCGTCCCTGAACGACCTGCAGTGTCTGCGCCACAAGCAGTGTATTGCTGTCTGCGGCAATGTGGACTCCATGTCCATGAATCCCCGCACGTCCTTTGACGAGATCGGCGGGTACAAGTTCTACACGACCCACGGCCACTTCCAGTTCGTGAAGGATGGCTATGACTATCTCGCGATGGACGCCGAGAAGAACGGACGCCAGGTCGTCTGTTTCGGGCACACGCACCGGCAGTACTGCGCGAACTGGGGGAACGTCTATCTCTTCAACCCCGGCGCGGTCCTCAACAACTGCTACGGCAGCATCCACATCCACGACCATTCGAACGGCATCACGTTCCGCCACTGGTACTGGGACAACGGGGAACCGATCCTCCACGACGAGTTCCATTTCTGAGATCCGTCCCTGCCCAACTTACACTTGAAATGAGAGGCGAAACCTCTTATAATACTATTCGCACACGCGCTCGTAGCTCAGCTGGATAGAGCACCAGATTCCGGTTCTGGGTGCCGGGGGTTCGAATCCTCTCGGGCGCGCCAACAATAGAGACCTCACAGAAGTGAGGTCTCTATTGTTTTGCCCGAGAGGATTCGAACCCTTGGGCCGGAGCGTCAAGAAAACAGTCCGGTGGACTGTTTTTAGCGACGGGAGCTGCGGCAGCAGCTCGGTGCGGTTTCCCGAAGGGAAAACGCGTCGAACCCTCCCGGGCGCGCCATTCAGTGTCCCCGAGCTCGAAGTGTTTTGCGAAGCAAATACGCGTCGAATCCTCTCGGGCGCACATTTTTCAATTTAAATGAATATATTATGCGAAAATTTAATTATTAATTTATTCGCCCCTCTGTCAACCGGCACTTTCCCTATGTGTGTAATTATTCGCGAATTATGACAAACGTAAAACGGCTTGTAAAATAAAGCATTCCACATACTTTTTTACTATCCGGTAGGGAATGATCCCAAGAACTGTTTTGAATTGTAAAGCAAACAGCTTTACGAAGACGAACATTTGACGCATTTTTATTCAGAATCGTTTAAGAATCACCCATAATAATAGAGCCATATTATCCTTCGTTATTAACTTTTTGAACACAGAACGATGAGAAAGGAAGAAGAAAATGGCTCAAGCAATCCGACTCCCCTCCGTCGAAAAACCCTGGTTGCAGTTTTTCAGTGAAGAGGCCAAACATGCAGAAGTACCGAAAGAGACGATCTACAGTGCGCTGACCCGGAGAAACAAAGGGTATGAATCGAACATCGCCCTCAATTTCTTCGATAATAAGATCACGTACGGCCAGCTGATCGAACAGGCGAACAACGCGGCCTCCGCATTCGCAAAGCTCGGCGTGAAGACCGGAGACGCGGTGGCCTGCGCAACGATCACCATCCCGGAAGCTGTGTATGCTCTCTACGGTCTCTCGAAACTGGGCGCGACCGCGCTCATGCTGGACCCCCGCCGCAGCGAGGAAGAGTTCCTGTCCTTCCTCGAGAGTTCCGGCACCAGGATCATCCTGATGCTCGACCTCTTCTACGATAAACTGAAAGACGCTCTTGAAAAAGCGGATCTTGATCAGATCATCATCATTTCCGTCGACACGTCCATGCCGGCGATGGTCCGCTTTGTCAAACAGTTCAAAATGCCTGCCCCGAAGATCCCCGAAGAGGGCAAGGTCATCCACTGGAAGACGTTCGCGGCGACCGGCAGCACCGACCCGGAAGCGACCTGCACCGCGCGCTATGGCGAGAACGACTGCGTCGCCATCACCATGACCGGCGGCACCACCGGTCTCCCGAAGGGCGTCATGCTCAGCAACGACGGCTTCAATGCAGTCGCGGTCTCGTTCGAATACTGCGGCGTCAATTATACACGCGATCAGCGGTTCCTCGACATCATCCCGATGTTCGCAAGCTACGGCATCGTCGCGAGCCTCCACATGCCTCTGTATCTGGGCCTGGAGCTCGTCGTCATCCCGAAGTTCGACGCGGAGAAGGTCGGCCACTACATCAAAAAGTACAAACCGGCCCATACGCTGATGGTCCCGGCCCACTACGAGAAGCTCATGAACAGCAAGGAAATGAAAAACGGGTTCGACCTCAGCTTCTTCGAGACGGCAGGCACCGGCGGAGACACCATGAACGCCGGCACGGAGGCCAAACTCAACGGCTTCCTGAAAGAACACGGCGGACGGTTCCCGCTCTCGCAGGGCTACGGAATGAGTGAAGTCAGCTCTGCCGCAAGCTGCTACTGCAACGGCCATTTCCGTTCCCTCAGCGTGGGCTATCCCATCCTCATGAACACCATTTCCATCTTCAAGCCGGACACCACTGAGGAGCTCGGTTATGACAAAGAAGGGGAGATCTGCTTCACCGGCCCCGCCAACATGATCGGCTACCTGAACAACCAGGAAGAGACCGACAACGTCATGAGACTCCATCCGGACGGCAAGGTGTGGATCCATTCCGGCGATGTAGGCTACATGGACGAAGACGGCTTCCTGTATATCAAGGGCCGCATCAAGAGAATGATCACCAAGTTCGACGGACACAAAGTGTTCCCGGTCCAGCTGGAAGGCGTCTTTGGAAAGCATAAAGACGTTGAGGCCTGCGCGGTCGTCGGTGTGAAAGACCCGAACCATGTCCAGGGAGACATTCCGATCCTCTTCGT
>JAZOTY010000140.1:0-28272 GCA_045657845.1 Acutalibacteraceae bacterium
CGGACGGCAAGTTTGTCGGCAACTCCGACTCCCTTGTCTTCCATACGCTCGACTGCCGTTACGGCAAGCGCATCTCCGCGGAGAACAAGGTCTTCCTGAAGACCAAGGCGGCTGCCACTAACGGCGGTTACAAACCCTGCAGCTACTGCAATCCGTAAATCGCCACGCACAAATCCAATCGAAAGAAGATCTTTAACATGAAACACACAATTATGAAACGTGTCTTCGCCGTTCTGCTGATGGTCGGAATGATGGTTTCCTGTTTTGCCATGGCATCTGCCCTGGACCTGACAGGCCTTGTTCCGCGCGGCAGCAACCCGCCGACTGCACAGCCGGAGGAACCGACGACGAACGCGAACAACGGAACGGTGGGCGATGCCATCAAAGACATCTTCATCCCGTCTGCTCCGGACCAGGTCGTGGAAGCCTTTGGCGCCGCTGACGAAGCGTATGCTAAAGACCACGCGTACTGCTTCGCGGTCAACACGAGCCAGAACATCGTCATTGCGTACCAGCAGGATGAGGACGGCGTCTTCTCGAAGCCTGTCAAAGCCTTCATCTGCTCCTGTGGCAAGGCGGAAAGCCCCACCAAGAAGGGCCTGTTCCGCACCTCAGACCGTTACAATTGGCGTCTGCTGAATGGCGGCGTCTATGGCCAGTACGCAACGCGCATCACCGGCCAGTACCTGTTCCACTCGGTCCCGTACGAGAAGAAGGACCCGTCCACGCTGGAGACTGCCGAATATAACAAGCTCGGCACCAATGCCTCCGCCGGCTGCATCCGTCTCGCGGCGCACGACGCCAAGTGGATCAAGAACCGCTGCCCGGAAGGCACCCTCGTATACATCTACGACGGTACCGGCATCCGCGAACCGCTCGCCAGACCGGTCGCTCAGAAGATCGATCCGAACAGCCCCAATGCCGGCTGGGACCCGACCGATCCCAAGGCCGAGAACCCCTGGAAAGCATAAAACAGCATTCTGAAAAACAAATAGAAATGGAAAAAGCAGCCTCGGGGGAGACTGCTTTTTTCCATGTTTGTGTGTGTTTGTAATTAGAAATGAGCATTTCGAATTAGGTCAGAAACGAAACGCACAAATCTAGGGTTACCAATTTAGTAGAGCAAAAGCCGGGCTTTGCGGTGGTCTTCTTAGAGTTTTACGTTCTGGGCGCCGTAGGCTGCCTGAGCTTCGGTGAAGAGGAGATACTCTTTCAGCATCTTCTTGATGTCATCTCTGGTGAAAGAGACACTCGGATCTTTTTTGTCTTCATCAGCTATGATCTGAGCGGAGATGAGAGCGGACTGCTTCCAGAAATTGGAGTCTTCCGGATAGTCCTTGTCGATTTTACTCAGACAGGAGTTGATGTTGCTGTCCGTATAGAGGTCTTCTTTCAGGAGCTCTTTCAAAAGAGCACGAGAGAGTCCCGTAGGAGTCTCGGCATCTTCATCCAGGAGATAGAGAGTGGCAGCAAGAAATGCCTGGTCATCCCAGTTCACTCCGGCATGATCGACACCGTAAGTGGCCTCTTCTTTGGTGAAGACATCTTCTCCAAGTGCCTCTTTATCGGTGAGGAGATCGATCATGGCCGCGCGGGACATGGGATACTCTTTCAGAGTCTCCTTGACAACTTCTACAGCTTCCTCGCGACGGTTTCTCTGATCGGTCGGAGTGGCTTTTCCGTTTTCGATGATATAGTATTTGCCGTCATATTTGACAGAACCATTCTTATCGAAACGTACTTTACCATCTTCGAGATACCAGGATCCAAACTGATTGGATGCAATGCCGGTGAAGGAGAAGTCGACTTTTGAATCTTTGACCTTCCACCAGCCGAGGTCATTCTGGAAGACGCCATTCTCTTTGAACGTAACCTTTCCGTCGGTGGTCTTCCACCAGCCGTTACTGTTCTGATAGATCTTGTTCGCCTTGAAGTTGACCTTGCCGGTTTCCACGCGCCACCATCCAAAATCGTTCTGGTAAACGCCGGTCGCCTTGAAGTTGACTTTTCCGTTTTCTACGCGCCACCATCCGTTGCTGTTCTGGGCGACCCCGGTGTAGTTCACCTGGCTGCCCTTCGCATTGACGGTGACCCAGTCTTTGCCGGATTGTTTGACGGTGAGTCCTTTGCAGCTTTTGACTGTGGGGAGGGACGCTGCGGATGTTTTGACCACATACGGACTGGAGACGACGATCGCCATCGTAATGACGGCTACCAGGAGCCAGACCAGTGTGTTCCGCATGGTCTTCCAGTTCGAAGTCATAGGCAGCACCCCTTTCTGATGTAAGTTTCTATGTTTGTGCGCGTCCATATTATCATAGAGAAATAAGTATGGAAATGCTAAAAAAGGGACACTTCCAAGAAAATTTTTCGGTACGATAAATCGTATAATCAAAAATTTTCATTTCAGAAGTGTCCGATTTATGACATCAAAAATCGCCCAAATTTTGGCGATATATTGAGCGCAATCTATTAATTATTTTTAATTTTGCAAGATAGAGGCAAGAGGCGATCAACCGCATAGATAAGCCATTTTTTCGCCGTTTAATTTTGCGTTATCCATTTCGCAAAACCCAAAAAATTTGTTTTTTTAAATATTTTCAAAAAGAGTATTGCGCATTTTTTTCGATTCGTATACTATAGAGGTGCTCAATATCGGTTGTGCGGACACATGTTGTCGCAAACTACGGGGGTAGATCGCACAGCCTGAAACAGAAATCAGAAGACAAAAATCACAAAGGAGTGGAAACACAATGACAAAGGTCACAACGAAAATCTGGGCAGTTCTTCTCGCAGCTTTCATGATGATCTCCGTCTTCAGCGGAGTGGTCATGATCACCAGCACGACTGCATCTGCCGCGACGCCCATCGAGGAAACCATGGTCGTCAAGAAAGCCAAAGACGGCAACTGGTATGCCTTCAACAAGAAGAACAACAAGATCAACACCAAGTACACCGGCATCGCGAAAAACAACAATGGCTGGTGGAGAGTCGTCAAAGGTAAAGTTAATTTTAAAGCTACCGGCGTGTTCACCAACAGCTACGGCGCATGGTGGGTCGAGAACGGTAAAGTCAACTTTGACAAGAACGATACTGTAACCTACAACAAGAAAACATACGTCATCCGAAACGGCAAAGCTACCCTCGAAAAAGATTACAAATACAAACAATATGACTGCAACAAGCTGACCGTCAAACAGGCTCCTGACGGAAAGTGGTATGCCTTCGACGGCAATGAGATCGCCTGGGACTACACCGGCATTGCTCCGAATAACAATGGCTGGTGGAGAATCGTCCGAGGCCGCCTCGACTGGAATGCTACCGGCGTCTTCTCCAACAACAACGGCCAGTTCTATGTCGAAAAAGGCCAGGTCAACTTTGGTAAATATGGTGTCGTCAACTACAACGGCAAGTCCTACGTCATCGCCGGCGGCGCTGTCGTCACTTCCAACGACACCGGTTATTCCACGAACTACGATTCCAGCAAGCTGACGGTCAAACAGAGCGGTTCCAACTGGTATGCTTACACCCAGAAGGGCAAGATCGCTTCTGACTACACCGGTTTCGCTTCCAACGAGAACGGCACCTGGAGAATCGTCAACGGTAAGGTCGACTTCAATGCCAACGGCCTCTATCAGGGCGACAAGGGTCTCTACAAAGTCACCAATGGTAAGGTCGACTTCAACTACAACGGCCCCTTCGCTACGGAAGCCGGAGCAGTCTACAACATCGTGAACGGTCTCGTTCAGGGCTGATCCCATACTATAATCGATTACTAACACACAATTCATATAACTACCATTTCCCGCAAAAGCCCCTCTTTTGCGGGAGTGGTTTTATAGAACGGAGTAAACATGACAAAGCACTCGAACCCGGCAGTCCGTATGAACTGGACCGCAATCCTTGTCTCGGTGCTGCTGGGAGTCCTGCTGTTCTTAGGTGTCTTTTTCTTTAGTAATACATCGCCTGCCGACGCCAAAGGATACCAGAGAGTCACTTCCTGCAAAGGCCTCACTGTCAAACAGGTGGGGAAGAGCTGGGTCACAGTCAAGAAGTCTAACGGAGCCCGCGTCAACTACACCGGTGTCGCCGAAAACGGCAACGGCTGGTGGAGGATCGTCGGGGGAGTCGTCGACTTTGGCTATACCGGCATTGCGCAGAATGACTACGGCTGGTGGCGCATCGTAAACGGCAAGGTCGATTTCAATGCCGATGGAGTGTTCCAGAACTTCCACGGCTGGTGGAAAGTACAAAACGGTAAAGTCGATTTCGGATACAACGGGTTCGCTTCCAATGAGAACGGGACCTGGAAGATCCGCGACGGAAAAGTCGATTTCGGTTACGGCGGCCTCTACATGACAGAGGACGGCGTATGGCATTATATCGAAACGGGGAAAGTCCTTCCGAACTATGAAGGGCTCATCGCCAACAACCACGGAGCATGGTATGTCAAAGACGGTACCGTGCAGTTCGGCTTCACCGGAACGTACCAGGGATATTCCATTCTGACCGGAAAAGTGTCCGGGAAGGCTTCCTGAGATTGACACCAAATTGTAATATTTTGTTACCAAAGAGCAGAGGGCGATCGACGCATAATCGGTCGAAAACTGCTCTTTTTGTTGTTACTGCGCGGTTTTACCACTGTATCTAGTGGGTTCACAATTTAGACATTTATTGTTATAATTGTTTTAAATTATAGGGTTATAGGTCCGTTTTCCATGTTGCGGACCCGTCAAAAATGAAAGGACAAACAATTGGCAGTTAACACTCAAATCACTGAACGCAAAAAGAACACAAAATTGGTCACTGTGTTCGCCGTTCTCCTGATCATCCTGGCACTCGTGCTCGGGATGTTTGCCATGCCCGTAAACAGGTCAGAGGCAGCATCCCTGAAAAAGGTGAATTCCTGCAACGGGCTCGAGGTAAAACTGTACGACTCCAAGAACAATATCTGGTGGACTTACCAGGGCAAGACCCGGGTGAGCTATACCGGTATTGCCTGGAACGAATACGGCTGGTGGCGTACTGTGAACGGTAAAGTCGACTTCGGCTATACCGGTATCGCACAGAACGACAACGGCTGGTATCGTATTGTCGACGGCAAGGTCCGTTTCGAAGACACCGGCGTGTACAAGAACGAGTACGGCTGGTGGTATTGCCTGTACGGCATGGTCCAGTTCGACTATACCGGCATGAAGAGCAACGAGTACGGCAGCTGGCGGATCGAGAACGGCAAGGTCAACTTCGCTTTCAACGGGCTCGCGTCCGATGAAAACGGCGTCTGGTACTATTTCAAAGACGGCAAGGTCGACTATTCCCGTACCGGTCTCGTCAAGAACGAGTACGGCACCTGGTACGTCAGAAGCGGCAAGATCGACTTCAAGTACAACGGCACCTATAAAGGCTATACCATCAAGAACAGCAAAGTGACTGCATCGCCCAAGAACGGCATTGCCATCGAAGACACGACCGGCGGCAAGTCGAGCGGCTCTTCGAGTTCGTCGAAGACGACCACCACGAGCAGCGGTCTGTCGGCGCAGCAGAAGAAGAACCTTGCCAACAACGACATCATCACCGATCAGAACGGCAACGTCGTCATCGAAGCCAAAGGCATCGTCGTCGACATCTCCAAGTGGAACGGCAACATCAACTTTGGCACCATGAAATCCTCCGGTGTCAAAGGCGTCATGATGCGGGCCGCCTACGCCACGTCCAAAGACGTCAAATTCGACTACAACTCGCAGCAGTGCGAAGTGTACGGCATCGACTACGGTGTTTACCAGTTCGCCACGTTCCATTACAACACCACAAAGGATGCGGCCATGACCAAGGCCAAGACCCAGGCCGACTACCTCGTCAGCATCCTGAAAGGCAAGAAGATCACCGGTTATGTCTGCCTCGATCTCGAGCTCGAGAGCAACTACAAGCTCAATATGACGGCAGATGAGCTGACCGACGTCACGAATTACTACTGCGACCTCATCCAGAAAGCCGGCTACAAACCGATGATCTACTGCTCGGTTTCCTGGCTGCAGAACAACCTCGTTGCCAGCAGGATCCACGCCCCGTTCTGGGTTGCCTATTACAACGATACCGGAAGCTATAACTTTCCCAATACAGGATATGGAAAATATATGAATTCTATTGACGGTAAAATAACGATGTGGCAATATACTGATAAGGGGAACGGTGCGAAATACGGCGCCGAATCCGAATACATCGACCTGAATCGCCTCTATCATTCGTTCACAGGAGCTACGAAATGACCTACTATTCGCTCAAAAAGAATACTGTCGTCATCGTGCTGCTTGCGGCTTTCCTCGCTTGCGCCATGTTCCTGACGTCCCTCCAGACCGGTTCCGGCGTCTCTGTCAAGGCAGAGAAGGGGCCCGCGGACGGGAAACATACCGCTGAGATCACCCTGGTCTCCAGGGACAAGGAAGACCTCAAGTTCATCTATCTCTCCGGTATCCTGCTGAACACTGACTTCAAAGGCATCACGTACGACAAACCGTCCAACACGCTGACCTTCAAGAATGTGGAGCTCAGCAAAGACAATACGCATTATTCGCTGACGATCGCCAACATGGGTGAGGACTTCAAGCTGAATGTCGTCGGCCACAACTCGCTCGACTATCTGTCGCTCGAGTCCATCGGCTATAACACCGGCTGCACCATCACCGGACCCGGCACCCTCGACCTCGGCTATCTCGACATCTCGAGTGACGGCTCCAAGATGAACGTTGTCATCGACAACATGGTCACTTTCAACGCCGATTCCGCCAAGATGGGATATGAAAACCTTCCCGCGGTCAAAGTCAGCTCCAAGATCCCTCTCACCGAGATGGAATCCATGATCCAGGTACTCGGCAAAACGGCCGATCAGCTGGTCTTCGAAGAGACCCCCGCCATCTCCGCTTATGCCTATGAGACGACTTCCAACAAGCTGTCGGTGACTCCGACCAGAGTCGTCAGACAGGGCGCGGACGGCAAATGGGGCTATTATGTCAACGATAAACTGGACACTTCCTACAACGGCCTTGCCGGCAACCAGTTCGGCACCTGGAAGATCACCAAAGGTCTGGTCGACTTCCTGTACCAGGGCCTTTATGAGGCAGAAAACGGCACGTTCATGATCAAAGACGGACAGGTCGATCTCCTGTTCAACGGGTTCGCGCCGAACGCCAAAGGCAACTGGTTCGTTCAGAACGGGGAAGTCCAGACCAATTATGTCGGACCCGTGGTCGTCAACGGACAGAAGTTCACGGTAGATAAGGGGCAAGTGAAATGAGTGAAACGCAAAACGCTGCTTTTGAAGCAGCCTATAAAGTTGCGTATGAAGCCGCCATGGAAGCCGCTCAGGCAGCCACAGGCGGCTATCCTGACACTCCGGTGGTCGGAGACACGGATACCCTGGAACTCTCGTTCCGCAAGGTCAAAAACGCACTGAAAAAGTATTGGATCCTGATCGCAGCGACCACGCTGATCTTTGCGATCTTAGGGTTTCTGTATTCGCAGTTCCTGGTCACTCCGAAGTACCAGGCCTCGGTCAATATGATCGTTCAGACCAATAACGTCGAAACCGTCGATCAGAACGTATCCAACGAATATGTCAACTCCGCAAAGAACCTCGCCAAGACTTACTCGAGGATCCTCAACAGCAGTAAAGTCCAGAATCAGGTCATCAAAGACCTGGCTCTCGATATGACTTCTCTGGAACTGAAGAAACTCGCCGTCGCGGAACCCGTGACCGATTCTCAGATCGTTCGCGTCAATGTCACCACGGAGAACGCGGAGCTTTCGGAGCAGATCGCCGACGCATACCTTCGGCTCGGTCCGGAAGCCCTCAACAGTCTGGTGGAAGCCGGAAAATGCAACGCGGTCAGCGGGGTAGAGGTCAAAAAGGACCCCATCCGCCCCGGTCTGAAGCGCACCGTCGCCCTCATGGGTCTCGTCGGTCTGGCGCTGTCGTTCGCGTTCGCTCTGTTCCGCGAGATGCAGAACCACTTTATCGTCAATGCCGATGACATCAAAGACATTCTCGGTGTACCGGTCCTGGGCGTCATCCCGGACCTGAGTCTGGCCTGAGGGGAGGAACGACAACATGAGTGAAGCACAAAAAGAAGCTCTGGCGCGTTCCGCCCGGCAAAACGATGAGATCGAGATCGATCTCGGCAAAGTTCTGGAAGCCATACGGCAGTTCGGGGCGCTCATTATGGCAGCCACCCTCATCTGCGGACTCTTCGGTTTCCTGGTCAGCAACTATGGAATGACGAAGAAGTACATCGCGTCTGTCGACATGATCGTCAATACGAGTTCCGACGCGAATCTGGTTTCCAACGACCAGGTCAACTCCGCAAAGAACCTCGTCTCTACGTACAGTTTCATCATTACGGGCAGCAACGTCCTGACACAGGTCATCAAAAACCTCAGTCTCGAAATGACCTATGAGGAGCTTGCGAAAATCATCTCCGTCGACGCCGTCACGGACACGCAGGTCTTCACGGTCTCTGCTGTTACGGACGACGTCCAGAAGTCGAAGAAGATCATCCGGGAGATCATCAAAGTGGCTCCTCCGGAGATCGAGAAAGCGGTCGAAGCCGGTTCCTGCAAGATCGTCTCCGACCTCGATTACAAGAACACTCCGGTCTCTCCGGATGTCGCAAAGTACACCGCGGTCGCCGCATTCGCCGGATTCCTTCTGGCGCTGGCCTTCGCGCTGTACCGGGTCCTCTCCAGGACCTTCATCGTGACCGAAAAAGATGTCACAGAAAACCTGGAAGTTCCTGTCCTCGGAGTTATTCCCATATTTTAATAATTATGTTATAATGTCGGGTAAGGTGTACACAACACCTTGCCCGATTTCTTTTTATTTGATCTATATTTGGTGGTTTTCGCGGTATGAAACGTTACTATCTGAAAGAGCGCGACGCGCTCGAACATTCCCGGAAAAACGCCGGCAGCAAGGCCCGGAACGACGTTGAGGCCATCCTCGACAAAGCGGGGTTCGAACCTGTCGACGTCGTTATCCCATACAAGAAAGTGGATACCATTTCCGGCGCGGTCAAAGCCACCCTCAGCAATTACCGCTTCTGGAAACAGCAGCTCCGCGGACTTGGTGCAGGGGACAAGGTCCTCATGCAGTTCCCGCCCCGTTCGCACAGCGCTCTGTTCCCGCGGCTCATCCGTCAGCTTCGCAAAAGAGGGGTCGTCGTCGCTTTTCTGATCCACGACCTCGAGACCATGCGCTACAAAGACACCAGTGAACTGCCGCTCATGAAGCGGATGCGCATCTACCTCGAAGAGACCCGGCTCATCCGTACCGCCGACTACATCATCTGTCACAACGACAAGATGAAGGGCTACCTGGAAGGGCAGGGGCTCCCGGAAGCGTCGCTCATCCCGCTCGGCATCTTCGATTACCTGACCGGGTTCGACCCGGAAGCAGGCGACGTGGATCGCGGACCGGACGGGGAACGGAACCGTGTCATCATCGCGGGCAATCTGTCTCCCGAGAAATGTGTCTACCTGACCGACCTTGGCAAGGTTGACGGCGTTCGTTTCAACCTTTACGGCGTCGGTTACGAGGACCTGGGACAGGAGAACGTCACTTACATGGGCTCGTTCCTGCCTGACGAACTCGTCGGAGAGCTCCGCGGAGACTTCGGCCTCGTCTGGGACGGCACGTCCATCGAGACCTGTTCCGGCAACTTCGGCAACTACCTGCGTCTCAACGACCCCCACAAGCTGTCACTTTACCTGACCGCCGGCATCCCGGTCGTCGTCTGGGACGAAGCAGCTGTGGCGGACTTCGTGCGCAGGGAACACGTCGGCGTCGCGGTCGCTTCGCTGACCGAACTGAACGAAACACTGGCCGGCCTGACGGCTGACGATTATGAGACCATGCGGCAGAACGCGCTGCGCATCTCCCGTCTGACCCGCAGCGGCCATTACCTCACCACAGCGATCACGAAAGGACTGCAATGACAAACATCAACGACTATCCCATATGGCGTCAGAGGCTCAGCTTCGTGCTGGACTTCCTGATCGTCTTCGAACTCATACTGAATACGCATTCCGTCTACTACTTCGCGCTGGACCGGGACTACTACACGCTTTACATCCTCGCCGGTCTCATCTGTGTCCAGCTCGTCGTCCTGCCGACAGCGTTCCTGTGGGAGCATTTGAAGAAACTGCTTCCGGTCGCGGGAATCTGGTCCGCGTATATCATCATCTACGCGCTCGTGTCCGGCGGAGACCTGCGGCGGCTGCTCGCGAAATTCATCGTCCTGCTCTTGTTGCTCTTTGTCTACTTCTACGGCCACATGGTGCGGGGGACCATCAAGCAGCTGTTCAAGCACTACATCGACATCGTCTTTGTCATCGCGCTCATCTCCATCTTCATGTGGCTGACCTGCTCCGTACTGAAGTGGTTCCCGGCCACCAGCCCGTTCCGCATCGAATGGGGCGCTGACCGGCGCATCTGGAGCTTCTACGGCATCTATTTCCACTGGCAGAACGACTTTTACATCCACGGCATGCGGTTCTACCGGAACATCGGCATCTTCACGGAAGCGCCCATGTTCAGCCTGCACCTGTGCACGGCCCTCATGTTCGACCTGATGATCAACGACCACCACACGAAGTTCCGCTGGTTCCGGATGCTCTGGTTCTGCGGCACCATCCTGACCACGTTCAGCATCACCGGATACCTCTTCATGATGATGCTCATCGTCGTCAACCTCTACGCCACGCTCATCGTCCGTGCCCGCAGCGAAGACGAAGCGACCGCGAAGACCGCCAGAAAACAGCTGGTCGCGGTCACGGTCCTCGGCCTGGTACTGGCCGCTGTCGGCTTCTCGCTCATCGCGGACAAACTGGCCTCCCGTTCGGGCGGCTCCCGCACCGAAGACTTCCGCAACGGCTACAAGGGCTGGCGGGACCACGTCTGGTTCGGCGCCGGCTTTGGCGATATAGAGGCCCGTCTGCAGTACGCCTCCTGGCGGCGGCAGCACCGTTCCAACACCGGCTTCACCAATTCGCCGATGGCCATCCTCTGTGAAGGCGGCATCTGGTTCTTCATGGGCTATTACCTGTCCTTTGTCTACGGCATGTTCGCGAGCCTCCACAAGAGAGACTGGAGAGCGTTCATCTGCCTGGTCCTGTTGCTGTTCCTCTTCACGACGACCACCATCGAGCACACCGCCTACATTATTTCGTTCATCGCCTTCATGCTGGCGAGCGGCATTACCGGCGGTTACCGCAAAGACACGCCTATGATTTGTAAACAGATCCAGTAAATCGCCACACAACATCACCACATACAGGAGAACAGAACTATGAAACGAGTCATCACCTATGGCACTTTCGACCTGCTTCACTACGGTCACATCAACATGCTGAAGCGCTGCAAGGAACAGGGAGACTACCTGATCGTTGCCGTGTCGACCGACGAGTTCAACTGGAACATGAAGCAGAAAAAGTCCTACTTTACCTATGAACAGCGCAAAACGCTGGTCGAGGCCATCCGCTATGTCGACCTCGTCATTCCTGAGGAGAACTGGGAGCAGAAGAAGTCGGATGTTCACGAGTACCACATCGACACGTTCGTCATCGGCGACGACTGGGAAGGCAAATTCGACTTCCTGAAAGAGGAGGGCGTCGAGGTCGTTTACCTGCCGAGAACGCCCGAGATCAGCACCACGCAAATCAAGCAGGACCTTTATGGGGAAGAGAAGGATTAAGTAGTTATGCTGACGAAACAGAAGCTGATTTACCAGATCAAACACCATCCTGTCATCCGCGCCGCCTATGAAAAACTGGGCAGCGCCGCACTGACATCCTATGGCAGGACCCAGGAGATCGACGAAAACCTCGTGCTCATCGTCGCCAACACCGGCAAGAACTTCTCCGGCAGTCCCTACGCCATTTTCCAGTACATGCAGAAGCACAAGGAGTACGACCGTTTCCACGTGGTCTGGGCCTTCAACCACCCGGAAAACTTCCAGGGCGAGTTCGTGAACATGGTCCAGATGGACTCTCCGGAGTACGTGACCACAGCGTTGCAGGCCAAGTACTGGATCACCGACAACAACATTGAGCGAAGCCTCAATTTCAAAAACCCCAAAACGAAATATCTCAACACCTGGCACGGTGTCGCTCTGAAGACCATCGGGAACGATGACAAGTTTTCGGGGACCTTCGACTATTCCGATATCGACTACCTCTGTGTCTCGTGTGAACACGACAAGCGAGTGTATACGACGGCTCTGAACGCCTCTCCGGACTGTTTCCTGGAGTGCGGGATGCCGCGTAACGACTCGCTTTTCAACGTTTCTGAGGCGGACCGTTTCGACCTTCGCATGAAGCTCGACATCCCGGTCGACAAGAAGGTCATCCTGTTCGCGCCGACCTGGAGAGACAGCATCAACGGGGGAGACACCTTCGACCTCGACATCCCGGTCCACTTCGACAAGTGGCGGGAAGCGCTGGGCGACGACTACATGATCATGTTCCGCGCCCACGACCGCACATCCAAGCTCATGAACGTCGAATTCAACGACTTCGTCGTCAACTATTCGACGTATGAGCCGCTGAACGACCTCATGATCGCCGCCGACATCCTCGTCACGGACTATTCCTCCATCTGCTTCGACTGGTCGCTCCTCGAAAAGCCCTTTATCTGCTTCGGATACGACTGGGAGCAGTACAAAGCAGAGCGCGGCGTTTACTTCGACGCAGAGGAAGTCTACTACGGAGGCGTCCTGCGCACCGAGGAAGAGGTCATCGACCGCATCCTGAACATGGACTACCCCGAGGAGATCGAGGGCATCCGCAAGCTCAAGGAAGAATTCATGACCTACAGCAAGCCGAACGCCGCTGAGATCTGCGTCAAAGCTCTCTTTGGCGATGTGATCAAAGAAGAGTCTGAGGCGGAAGCGGAAGAAGAAGCGGAAGTTGAAGCAGAAGCGGAAGTTGAAGAAGAAAAGAAAGAAGAAACTGACGAATGAAAGTCTGCTATGTGACCCACAAACCGAATCTGACCGGCGCGAACCGGTCTCTTCTCGATTTACTGGACGGCCTCGACCGCGACCGGTATGAGCCGGTCGTGCTCGTGAACCGTCGGGGTCCGCTGCTGGCTGAGTTGAAAAAACGGAACATTCCCTATAAATACGCGCTCATCCCGCCGACGCTGAACTCGGACAACCCGGTCCTCGACTTTTTAAAGAGGGTCCTGAACTCGGCGCCCGTGAATCGCCTCTGCGTGGAGAACGTGAAGCTCCGGCTGAAAGGCATCTCGCCGGACCTCGTCCACAACAATTCGTTGCTCTGCAGCGTGGGCATGCAGGCCGCGAGAGAGCTGAAACTGCCGTATCTGTGCCATTTCCGCGACTTCCTGTGGGAGGACCACCACCGCAAACTCCTGCGGGAGGACCGCGTCCACAAACTGATGGATGACGCGGACGTCTGCATCAGCATCAGCGAGACCGTTAAAGAGAAGTTCCAGCCCTTCGTCACGAAGGACGTGGTCGTCATCCAGGACGGCATCCACACGGAACTCTACGACCTGCCGGTCCGTCCGGTCCTGAAAGGTCAGGAAGTGCACCTGCTGATGGCGGGACGCCTGCACCCGGGCAAGGGACAGCTCGACGCGGTCAAAGCCGTGGAGCTCGCCCGCCAGAAGACGGAGCGCGACCTGAAACTCCATATTTTAGGCACGGTGGGGGACCCTGCCTATGCCGAAGAACTGCGTAGCTACGTCAGTTCCCGCGGTCTCGACTATGTCTCCATCGAAGACTTCGTCAACGACCTCTCCGCGCTGCGGGAGGCCTGCGACATCGGCCTGACCTGTTCCTATTCCGAGGGGCTCGGCCGCGTCACCATCGAGAACATGCTGGCGTCTCTGCTGGTCATCGCGTCGGACTCCGGCGGGACCCTGGAGATCGTCACTGACATGGAAAACGGCATCTACTACAAGACCGGAGACCCGGCAGACCTCGCCGAAAAGATCCTGTGGGCACTCGACCACCCGGACGACTGCATGCCGATCATCGAAGAGGGCCACCGGTTCGCGAAAGAGACGTACGACTGCCGTACTTACACCGCCAAAGTCCAGGAACTGTATGAACAGGTCCTGCGCACCCACTGATACATCGGGAGAAACCAATGGAAACGAGAAAGACAGACATCGTCCTGAAATACGTTCTGGTCTTCATCGCCGCCGCGCTGGCGGTGCTGGGGCAGAACATCGAACTCTACCACGGCTTCACGCTCGAGGGGAAATACCCCTGGTTCATGACCGCGGCAGAGATCCTTGCCGTGTTCGTCCTGTTTTCCGTCGTTCTTTTCTTCCTGTCGAAGCTGTCATACGAAAAGCTGGACGCCCTCATCCCGGACGGAAGGCTGTGGGACCGTAAGTGGATGTTCCTGTACATCGCCATCGTGGACACCGTCCTGCTGCTTCTCGTGTACCCCGGCATCGAAGGCGGGCTCGACACCCAATACCAGATCAAAGACTTCCTCGACGGCACCGCGCCGCTTTACTACTACGAGGGCGACACGACCCTCGTGCACAGCCTCAACGACCACCATCCGGTCCTGACGTCCATCGTCTACGGCGGCGCCACCTGGCTCGCCCAGAAGGTCGGCCACCCGCAGCTCGGCTCGTTCGTTCTGAACTTCCTGCAGGTCCTCTGCTTCTCGGCCAGCTTCGTCTACGCGACCGACTATATGACGAGCCTCAACGGGAAATTCCACAAAATGACTGCCGCGTTCTACATGTTCTACCCGGTCTTCGCGTACTTTGCGGTGACCATGGTCAAAGACTCGTTCTTCGCGTTCCTGTTCCTCATCTACTACGTCCTGTTCCTGAAGATCTACGACGGGACCGCGGGGAAGAAGGAGCTCTGGTGGTTCGTGGCGCTCTGTGTGCTGCTCCCGCTGACCAAGAAGACCGCCGTCTACATCCTCGCGGTCGCGAACCTCGTGCTCATCGTGCGGGCCCTGCGGCAGAAACGCGATGTACACAACAAGCTCAGCACCGTCTGCAGCGTCCTGTTACCGGCCGTCGTCATGTTCGTCCTGCTGCCCTCCGTCATTTTCCCGGCGGCGCATGTGTACCCGGGCGGCAGACAGGAAGTCTTCGGCGCTCTGTTCCAGCAGACCGCACGGCTGAAGATCGACCACCCGGAGGCCTTTACGGAAGAGGACATCGCGGTCATCGACGAGGTCCTGAAGTACGACCAGCTCGAGAAGGTCTACCGTTATGAGTCGGCGGACAACGTCAAACGGCTCATCCGGACCGACACCATGGGGGAGGACGCCATCGGCAATTACCTTCGCACCTGGTTCGCGATGGGGCTCAAACATCCGATGACCTATCTCAAAGCAACGTTCGGCATCTGCAACAGCGCCTTCGCGCCGACGAAGCAGATGGACATCTACATGGCGAACCACTCGTATGACGAGTTCAACCATCCCTGGCAGGACGCCTTCAAGCACTGGCTCTACATGTTCCACTACCGGTTCGAAGCCCTGCCCGGCATCGACCTGCTGTTCACGCTCTGCGCGTTCAGTTTCTGGATCCCGCTGGCCGCTTTCTACTGGCTCATCAGGCGGAGAGGCTGGAAATACATCTTCATGCTGCTGCCCATCTTTATGACGCAGCTCACATTCATCGTCTCACCGATGTTCTTTGTCCGCTATGCGCTGCCGCTCCTGTTCTGCGCGCCGCTCATCCTGACCCTGCACCATCATTCTGACGTTTCGAAAGGACTATGAAGCATATGGATCGAATCGCTGTATTAGTACCCTGTTACAACGAAGCACAGACCATCGAAAAAGTCGTCACCGACTGGAAGACGGTCCTGCCGGAGGCTGTCGTCTACGTTTATGACAACAACTCCTCCGACGACACCGCCGCCATTGCCCGTGCCGCCGGCGCCGTCGTGCGCTCCGAGCCGCAGCAGGGGAAGGGGAACGTCGTCCGCAGCATGTTCCAGGACATCGACGCGGAGTGTTACATCATGGTCGACGGAGACGACACCTACCCGGCCGACGCCGGTCCCGCCATGGCGAAAGAAGTCCTGGAAAACGGCATCGACATGGTCATCGGCGACCGTCTCTCTTCGACGTATTTCACCGAGAACAAGCGGCCGTTCCACGGCTTTGGCAATTCGCTCGTCCGGTTCTCCATCAACCGCATGTTCCATTCCAATGTGCGGGACGTCATGACCGGCCTTCGGGCGATGAGCTACCGGTTCGCGAAGTCGTTCCCGGTCGTGTCCCAGGGCTTTGAGATCGAGACCGAGATGACCATCCACGCCATCGACAAGAACATGGCGCTGAAGAACCAGATCATCGACTACCGCGACCGCCCGGAAGGCTCTGAGAGCAAGCTCAACACCGTTTCGGACGGCCTCAAGGTCCTGCGCACCATCCTGCGTCTCTACGTCGATTACAAGCCGTTCCAGTTCTTTGGGATCATCGCGTTCATCCTGGCCGCGCTGGCCATCGGGTTCTTCATCCCGGTCTTCAGCGACTACCTGCACACCGGCCTCGTCGAGCGGTTCCCGACCCTCATCGTCTGCGGTTTCAGTGCGATCTCCGGCATCATATCCCTCTTCACAGGACTCATCCTGTCCACATTGAAGAACCGGGAGAGACGGGAGTTCGAATTCCGTCTGCAGTCGATCGCCCAATGGAAAGCTGCCAAATAATTGTTATTGTAGTTTCCTCTGTAAAGTCTTATAATAGCTTATACTGCGTTATTGCGCCCAACGGGCGTTTCGACGCGTTTCCAACATCATTCACACACTGGAGATACTGATCAAGATGCCTAAGATTGAGAAGAATTCGATTCGGAAGAACTTCCTCATGAACGTTCTTCTGACCCTCTCAACTTTCATATTCCCACTGATCACTTTCCCGTACGTTTCGCGTGTCCTCACGCCGATCGGAACCGGGAAGGTGGCTATGGCCACGTCTTTTGTTCAGTACTTCGTCATGTTCGCGCAGCTCGGCATCCCGACCTACGGCATCCGTGCCGTCGCCAAAGTCCGAAACGACCGCGAGAAGCTGTCGAAAACCGTCCATGAACTCCTGATCATCTCCACGATCACCAGTGTCATCGCATACCTCATCCTGTTCATCCTCATCCCGACCGTGCCGAGACTGGCAATGGAAAAACCGCTGTACTACGTCATGTCAGCGAACATTTTCCTGAACTGTATCGGCATCGAATGGATGTACAAGGGGCTCGAACAGTACACGTACATCACGGTACGAAGTATCATCTTCAAGTTCATCGCCCTCGTGGCCATGTTCCTGTTCATCCACAACCAGGATGACTATCTCATTTACGGCATCACGACCATCGTCGCCTCGAGCCTGTCCTATGTCCTGAACTTCTTCAACGCGAAGAAGTACATCGACGTCAAATGGCTCGGCAACTACGACTTCCGGTCGCACTTCAAAGCGGTGGCCATCTTCCTGGCCATGGCGATCGCCACCACGGTGTACACGCACCTCGACACCGTCATGCTCGGCTTTATGACCTCGGACGTCGATATCGGATATTACAACGCCGCCATCAAGATCAAGAACGTTCTGGTCAGCATCGTCACGTCGCTCGGCGCCGTGCTGCTGCCCCGCGCGTCTTACTATGTCGAAAAGAACCGGATGAAGGACTTCCAGACCATCTCCGCCAAAGCGCTCGACTTCGTCATGGTCGCCGCCATCCCGGTCACGGTCTACTTCATCTACTTCGCCCGCCAGTGCATCATGCTGCTCTCCGGTGAAGCGTATATGGGCGCCATCCAGCCCATGCAGATCCTCATGCCGACCACCATCTTCATCGGCCTGACGAACATCCTCGGCATCCAGATCCTGGTCCCGCTGGGGAAGGAGAGAGCGGTCCTGCACTCCGAGATCCTCGGCGCGGTCGTCGACCTCATCCTGAACTTCCTTTTGATCCCCAAATACGCCGCCAGCGGCGCAGCCACAGGTACGCTGATCGCCGAGCTGGCCGTCCTGTTCTACCAGATGGTCGTCCTCTGGAAGGTCGTCCGTCCCATGCTCGGGGACATCAGTTACCTCAAGATCTTCTTTGCGAGCTTCCTGGCCCTGGCCGCCACCTTCTGGGTGCCCGCCCTCGGCTTGCGAACGTTCTTTACACTGGCCATCTCCGCCATCCTGTTCTTCTCGGTATACCTCGGATATCTGGTCCTTCGCAAAGAACCCATCGCGCTCGAAGCGCTCCACTATGCAGGAGATAAACTGCATCTGACCAAACGGACCGAAAAAGGGGAGGATGTCGAATGAGCAGACCTGCACGCGAAAACAAGAGCATTGCGAGGATCGTCCTCTTAGTCCTGCTGGTGGTCCTGGCCATCGTTGCAGCCGTCTCCGGCTTCGTTCTGACCCATTACGCCGGCCTTTTGGGCGATCTGCGGGAAGAAGAACGGGGCAACGCCGTCGTCGAGTCCAGCGACGCGGCGGTAAACGGTGAACAGATCGTTGCCCCGACCAACATCGGCGACGACGTCTTCACCATCCTCATCGTCGGTGTCGACTCCCGTCAGGACACCTACACCGGGCGCTCCGACACCCAGATGATGATCTCCATCAACCAGAAAAAGAAAAAACTGGTCCTCGCGTCGCTGTTGAGAGACTGCTATGTCTCCATTCCCGGACAGGGCAACAACCGGATCAACGCTGCCTATGCCTATGGCGGTACCAATCTCCTGACGCAGACCATCAAGAATAACTTCGGCATCCCGATCGACCGTGTTGCCGTCGTCAACTTCAAAGCCGTCGCGGACTTCGTCGACGCGGTCGGGGGAGTGGACATCGACGTCTCCGAAGAGGAGATCGAGCACATCAACCGCAGTGCGAGCGGCTATCTGTCGCAGGCCGGCGTCAACCACCTGAACGGTGACCAGGCCGTCGCCTACGCCCGGATCCGCAAGGTCGACTCCGACTTCGGCCGTACCAAACGGCAGAGAGTCGTCATTGAAGACGCTCTCGAAAAGGTCGGCAACATGTCGCTCACCCAGCAGAGCTCTCTGCTGCAGCAGTTCCTGCCGAGAGTCCACACAGACCTGACCCGTTCCGAAGTCATCAACCTCGGATCGCTCATTCTTCGCCTCAAAAGCTTCACCGTCGAGAGCTTTGCCATCCCCGTAGACGGCACCTGGTCCGATATGCGGGTCAGTGGCATGGATGTCCTCGATGTCGACTACAGCGCCAACCGGAAAGCCTGGGAAGACGCTGTCTCCTAAAACGCAAAAAGCTACAATCTGTAACCACTTTGTGTGAAGTATATCGCCTTTACAGTCCACACTTTTCCGGGTTTTCTCTGGCAAGTGTGGACTCTTTTTGTTGTCAAAGTGCATGAACAGGGGAGTAGAAACCGTGGATTCATGCCCAAATATTACAAAAAGGTTTCAAAAATTTGACAAATGTTTTTTCCTCTTTTATAATGTTGAAAGTTGATTTATGTATGTATAAATTATTCGGAGGTACATTATGACTGAAACGAAACGCAGCTCCAAAGCGCTGCGGATCCTGGTTGCCGTTCTTCTGGCAGTCCTCATGGTTTCCGGCGTCTTTGCGACTATGCTCCGTTCTCATGCGTCTACCAATGAAGAGTATTGCTATAACTTCCTGGTCAACAACATGGGCCTCAACACCGCCGCGGCGGCAGGCCTTCTGGCCAACTTCGAGCAGGAGTCCAGCTTCAACCCGACCCTTTCGGGCGACAGCGGTTCCAGCTACGGCCTCTGCCAGTGGAACAAGTCCAGGAAGACCGCACTCATCAACTATTGCAATTCCAACGGACTCGACTATTCCTCTCTGTACGGTCAGCTCAACTACCTGTACTATGAACTTCAGAACGAATATCCGAGCCTTCTTTCTACTCTTCGTTCGTCCGCGAACAACAGCAGCGGCGCTTACAACGCCGGCTACCGGTTCTGCTACGACTTCGAGCGTCCCGCATCCAGAGAGTCCAAGTCTCAGGCCCGCGGTTCTTCCGCTTCCAGCACCTACTTCCCGAAGTATGCCGGCACCGGTGTCAGCTACACGACCGGCACCACGACCGCAGCTCCGGCTCCGGCACCGACCCAGCCCGGTAACTACGTCGTTTCTACCGGCGGCAGCAACCTGAATGTCCGCAGCGGTCCCTCCGCTGACTACACCCAGGTCGCCAAGGTCACGGACGGCACCTGCGTCACGGTCACCGAAGTCACCAACGGCTTTGGCCACATCAATGTCGGCGGTGTCGACGGATGGGTCTCCATGACTTACCTCCGTACCGCGTAAGGTAAATCGCCAACTGAATATCGCAATTAGCGGACTTTACGTTCATATTTTAGTAATAATATACGTAAAGTCCGTTTATATTTGTTGAAACTGTCAATAAGAATACTCTTGGCAGTTATCTTAAAAAAAGGTATAATATTCTTCAAGGTACAAACACACCTTTACCGAACAAAAATCAAAAAGGGAAGGAGATATGACAATGACGCGGAACATCACGATGAGTACTCGTAAAGTTCTTGCCATCCTTCTGAGCGCAGCCATGCTCGTCTCGGTCGCTCTGGTCGGTATCGTCCACAGCACCCGTTCGAACGCTGCCACCCCGACGTCTCAGCTCTATGTTGGTTACAACGAAGAGGACGGTAACTGGTATGCCTACAATATCGTTACCGGAGAGATCCAGGGAGACTACACCGGCATCGCCGCTAACGAAAACGGCTGGTGGAGAATCGAGAAGGGTAAGGTCAACTTCGAGTTCACCGGTCTTGCGGAAAACGACAACGGCTGGTACTACCTCGAAGACGGCAGAGTCAACTTCGAGTATGAAGGCATCGTTTCCAACCAGAACGGTTACTGGTATGTCCGTTACGGTACGGTCGCATTCGACTACACCGGCTTCCTGTATGTTTACTTCCAGGGCGAATATGGATATTACTATGTCCTGAACGGTCAGGTCCGTCTGAGAGATACCGGCATCGCTCAGTACTCCGACGGCAGCTGGTGGTACTACGAAAACGGCAAGATCAATTTCGATTACAACGGCACGTACACCTACAACGGCGTCACTTACAAGATCACCGATGGCCATGTCGATACCAACTATACCGGCATGGCTACCAACCCTAACGGATCCATCGCCCGTTTCGACAACGGCGCAGTCAACAGCCGCTACAACGGCATTGCGCGTCTGAACGGCGTTTCCTACTATGTCCGCAGAGGTATTGCCAAGACCAATTACAGCGGCAAGATCATCGTCAACGGTAAGACTTATACCGTCCAGAACGGTGTCATCGTCGGCTGATCCGACGGAGCCCGCTGCCATTCCATCTGGAACACAGAGACACATTCTAAGGAAAAATTCCTTGGCCTGTGTCTCTTTTTTTGTGGAGTTTATACGTTGTATCAGTCCCCTATATAAGTTATAATAAAACGAAATTACAACACACGCAGCGCAAAAGAAAGGTTTCGGTTTTTGTTTTATGGATGAAAAGTTGACTCCGGCAGACGTGCTCAAAAAGGGCATCGACGCTGTCGCAGACGCCGAAAACAAAGGAATCAACGTGGAGAAAGATGCGGAAACCCGGTTTTCGCTTTCCGTCGACGATGACGCGGTCGAATTCTCGAGCTTCTCGATCGACGATAACAGAGACACCACTCCCGGAAGCAAGGCAGGCACCCGTCTGCCTACTGTCTCCATGCCTTCTGCCAAGGCTCCGGAAGAGGCGGACCCCCAGGCAACGATGGTCGTGGAGCTGCCGGAAGACATCAAAGTGTCTCCCGCGAAAAACGTTTCCCCGGTCTATGAACCCGAGGAGACGGTCGACGACGGTCCCATCGACATCTATTCGCATTCTGACGGCCAGCATCACAGCCGTACCTGGCTCAAGAACCATGAGATGGTAGAGGCCAATGAAGCCCTGGCAAAGACGAGACAGAAAGCGTCCGAGCCGGCTCCCAAGACCCAGGAGGAACTCCTGGCGGAGATCATGGCCGATACTCCGGAAGAACGCCGCAGAAAAGAAGCCGCCCAGGAAGAGGGCAGAAAGTTCGCGGAAGACATCTTCTCCCAGACTCCGCCGAAACATACGGTCGACGAGCCGGTCGTCACCGAACCGACCCGTATCATCGATACCGATGAGATCGACACCATGGCGGCTCTCGAGCACTTCACCGAAGAGTCCAGACGGGAACGCCGCGCCAGAATGAACATGGCGCCGGAAGGCGTTTCGGAACCCGGTGAAGAAGCAGTCCCGGAAGCAGCTCCCAAAGCGGCCCCCGGTCAGGACGTCCCGATCGACCGCAAAGGCTATTTCGGTGTCGGACGCAAGCGCGGGTTCTCCGCGGAAGCCGTTGCTGGTGCCGCCGGAGGCAAAGTCATCGAAAACCGTTCTCTGGCGGTCGACCCGACCACCCTTACAAAGAAAGAACTGCGGGAGTACAACCGCATCAATAAACGGGGAGAGAAGGCCCGAAAGAAAAAGGGCAGAATGAGACTCTGGCAGCGCATCCTGCTCATCCTCCTCGCACTCATCCTTCTGGTCGTCGGCGCCGCAGCCGGGTTCTTCGGCCGCTATTACGGCCTGCTCGGCAACCTCGACCTCGGCGATAACCCAATCGCCAAGATCGTCGCGGAAGACCAGTCCGAAGCCAACCAGAAGACCATGAACATCCTGCTCGTCGGTCTCGACTCCCGGAAAGACAACTACACCGGCCGGTCCGACTCGATGATCCTCTGCACCATCAACAAGAAGAGCAAGAAGTTCGTCATGACGTCCTTCCTGCGTGACTCCTACGTCACCATCCCGGGACACGGCAAGGACAAGCTGAACTCGGCGTACGCCCTCGGCGGTTCGAACCTCCTGGCGAACACCATCTATGAGAACTACGGCATCGTTGTCGACCGTACCGCGGTCTTCAACTTCCTGTTCGTCATCGACGTCATCGACTACCTCGGCGGCGTCACGGTCGATATCACCGCGGACGAGCTGCCGTACCTCAATATGTACATCCACGACCAGAACGAGGAGCTTTACAACCTTGCGAACCCGAACAAGGGCCAGATCCATTCCGGCCCCGGCACGTACAACCTCGACGGCAACCAGGCGCTGGGCTATGCCCGCATCCGTTACGTCGGCACCGACGTCGCCCGTTCGGAGCGTCAGCGTCTCGTCCTCTCCGAGTGCATCGAGAAGTGCAAGAACCTCAGCACCGGTCAGCTCAACGAAATGATGACCATGTTCCTGCCGCGCATCAAGACCGACCTCAGTTCCGGTGACTGCCTGTCGCTCATCACGACCCTGCTCCGCGCGGGTTCCTATGAGACCGGCAGCATGGCCATCCCGACCGACGGCACCTGGAAAGATGCCAAAGTAGGGGAACAGGATGTCATCAAGATCACCGATTTCGACGCCAACACCGAGGCCTGGGAGAAACTGGTCTCTTAAAGTCGCTTAAAGGAGTCCTTTTCATGGCTTTCAACCGGCCCCGCGTCTTTATGCTGGACGTCATTCGCGCTCTGAGCATCTTTCTGGTGTGTATGGGCCATTCCGTGGAACAGACCTTCCATTTCGCGGAAAACGACGTATTCAGCGCTCAGGGCGATTATAAAGGCTTGGTCGTCCTCATGCTCTTTTCTCTGGCCCGCATCTCCGTCCCGTTCTTCCTGTTCCTGACCGGATACTTCTTCCTGCCGAGAACATACGATGAAGAGGGGACGAAGAGGTTCTGGATCCACAACTTCCTGCGCCTGCTGCTGTGCACAGAACTGTGGATCATCCTCTACAACATTTTCGACTACTTCTTCTGGCCGGAACTCGACATCAACGTCCTGTCCGTCCTTCGCCAGATGATCTTCCTCGAGAACGTTCCCACCATGGACCACTACTGGTACCTGCCGATGATCCTCGGCATCTACCTGTTCCTTCCGATCCTGGCGAACGGGCTCAAGCGCATCGACGCGAAACTCCTGCTGTTCCCGGTCATCTTCATCCTCGTGGTCTTCACGATCACGCCCGGGCTCGGCAGCACGGACATCACCATCCTCGATGCCGGCTATTCGGGAGGCGTCTTCGGCACCTACGTGCTCCTCGGTTACATGGTCCACGAAAAGGTGTTCCGTGAGATCCGCGCCTGGATCCTCGGCGTCGTCGCCGTCATCTCGTTCCTGGCTATCCACGTCACCGAGTACTTCATGCACCTGCTCGGCTCTCAGGACATCGTCTGGTACAGCTGGCTGCCGCTCATCGTAACGGCGCTCTGCTGCTTCGAACTGCTCTGCCGCCGCTGCGGAGAAGCGGTCATCCCGTCCGGCGTCCACAAACCGGTGAACTTCGTGGCCCGTTACAGTTTCGCGATGTACCTCACACATTTCCCGATGACGCTCGCCTGCGTCCGCGTCATGTACTGGTACACGAGCTCCGCGTTCCTGACTTTCATCGTCGCCACGTTCGTGCCATTCTTCCTGAGCATGCTGCTCTGCTGGCTCCTGGACCGCATCCCGAAAGTGGGGAGATATCTGCTCTACATGCGGTGAATCGCCCCATACAACGCAATACAGACAAAAAGAGACCGCTTCGCGTATTACGAAGCGGTCTTTCGTTATGGTTTGTTGGGCGATCTACACGCCCTCCTCGGGAACGATCAGAAGACCGTCGAAGAGGATGGTGCTGAGCGTCGAGATGGTCTCGGTGATGAGTTCCGGGTCCAGCTCCTCCATTTCCACGGCGCTGACGATAAGGTACTTGTACCAGCCGAAGAGCATGGTGGCGGCAATGTCGATGTTGATGTTCGCGCGGAAGACGCCTTTTTCGATGCCTTCCTCGAGGATCTCCTTGACGTACTGGACGGCCCAGTCGTTGTACTCCTCGATGGGGTCGACGTTCGGGAACATGGGGAAGATGGTCGGGTCGTTTTTGAGAAGCGCCATCATCTGTTCGTTGCCGACGATGTAGCCGACCGCGCTGCGCCAGGCCATGACGAGTTTATCTTTCGGTTCTTCGATGCTGCCCGACTGCTGGCGGACATATTCCTGCCACTGGTCGATGGCGTAGTCCACGCAGCACTGGTAGAGTTCCCGTTTGCTCCGGAAATAGGAGTACAGGTTCGTGTTGCTCATGTCGAGCGCGCTCGCGATGTCTTCGAGCGTCGTCTTCTTATAACCGTACTTGGCAAAGAAGGGAAGCGCTGCTTTATAGATGAGTTCCTCGTCTAGTTTCGGTCTCATAATGGTCTCCTTGGGGTTCGTGCTTATTCGGTCGGCTCTTCCGGCAGACCGATGCTGTCATACATGCAGATGACTTCGACCATGATGTCGATGCCGACTGCGATGCATTCCGGCCGCATGTTTTCGACGGTGTCTCCACGGGTGTGGTAATAAACGGGCGGGTCCGGATTCATGGCGGCAAGGGTACTGGCTTTGTAACCCTGACGGGTGAAGGCCGCCGCGTCGGAACCGCCGACATAGACGGATTCGAACGGAAGGTCTCTGTCGCAGTTGAGCGCCGCGTTCTTCAGAAGGTTCTTGACCTGCCAGTCATGGCGCAAAGTGCCGGAGAGGTCCCTTTCGTAGATGGCCATGTCTTCGAGGTCGCGGAAGGTGTCGAGGGCGACGACGATGGTCGGGATATCCTCGTATTCTTCCTTGTGCGCCTTTGCAAAGGCTTTCGCGCCGCGAAGGCCAACTTCCTCCGAACCGGAGAAAAGCGCCACGATCTCGGTCTGAGAGAGTTCTATGCCCGCTTCCTGCATGGCTTTGACGGTCTCCAGGTTGACGGCGCAGCCGGACAGGTTGTCCGAGGCGCCGGGAACGCTCTTCGTGTGGCTCTGGAAGAAAATGAAGGACAGCTCCAGCGGGATGAACACGATGCTGACGATGAAGAACGTCACAAAGAACCAGCGGGGCGTGTTCAGGACACCGGCCGGAACGCCTTTGCCGACGATGAGGCAGACCAGAGCAAAAATGGTCTGGATGACCAGGCCGACGACGGCCGGGATCTCGACCGCGAGTTTGGCGACGAGGCCGCCTTTATCGCCGATGCTTTTGATCTGACCGAAGAGCCAGTTGAGCGTCCATTCGTACTGGGAGTCGGAATGGGACACCATGACGATGCGCTGCTTCGTTTCACCCGCCGGCGGGATGACCGCGTAGGTGTTGTGCGAGGTCTGTTTCGGGAACAGGAAGTCATTGAACTCGTCGTAACGGAGGAATTCAAAGAACAGGGGAATGAAGGCAAGCACGCAGAGGATGAATGCCGCGATGGGGCTCCAGTACCAGTTGACGAAGACCGAGGCCACGCCGCAAATGACGGTGAAGGGAATGAATCCCATGAACGCCTGGCGATGCACTTCAAACGGCTCGGTATCGACTTTGGACGCGAAGGGGATGAGCTTATCCACAAGCATTTTCTGTCCTTTCAGTTCCTGTTCGGAACCGGACGGACGGGGGCCGCAGGTGCTGACGACATCGGCAACGATGGCGACGCCTTCCGCGGTCGCTTTCTGCAGGTCGAGTTCTGATGTGTACTGTTCGGTATACTTCATACTCGTTACTCCTTTTCATTACATTGGTTGTATTATATCATTGACGACAGAAAAAATCTGTAACTTTACCAAACTGTCATCATTTGATAAACTGATGTCACATTTCGGATGTTTGGAGGACTACGCCATGAAAGACAATATCATCCTGATCGGAATGCCCGGCTGCGGCAAGAGCACGATCGGCGTCCTGCTCGCGAAAAACCTGGCATACGGCTTCCTCGACTCCGACCTCGTCATCCAGGAGCAGTCCGGCCGCAAACTGCAGGACATGATCGACGAGATGGGGCCCGAAGCCTTCTCCGTGCTCGAAGACGCGGTCAACGCGACGCTGGTCCCGCACAACACGGTCATCGCGACCGGCGGCTCCGCAGTCTACGGAGCCCGCGCCATGGCGCACTTCCGGGACATCGGCACGGTCGTGTACCTGAAAGCTTCTTACGAGACGATCGAGAAGCGCATCCGAAACTTTGAAACGCGCGGCATCGTGATCCCCGAGGGTCAGACGTTCCGCGACGTCTACGACGAGCGCACGGCGCTCTATGAGAAGTATGCGGACCTCACCGTCGACGTCGATGGAGGCGATGAAGCAGATATCTGGGACGTCGTCGAAGAGATCGCCGCAAAACTGAACGACTAATCGTTAAACTTGTTATGCTCACTTAATGAGCTTCCAAACTCAGATTGCTATCAATTTACCGCCTAAAACTCGAAATCAAGAAAATAGGTGGTAAAACTTCGGCGCTTAAATCGCGAACTCCAGGAATTTTACCGCCTAAAACCTCAAAATCAAGAAAAAAGGTGGTAAATCTTTGGCGCTTAAATCGCGAACTCCAGGAATTTTACCGCCTAAAACCTCGAAATCAAGAAAAAAGGTGGTAAAACTTCGGCGCTTAAATCGCGAACTCCAGGAAATTTACCGCCTAAAACCTCGAAATCAAGAAAATAGGTGGTAAATCTTTGGCGCTTAAATCGCGAACTCCAGGAAATTTACCGCCTAAAACCTCAAAATCAAGAAAATAGGTGGTAAATCTCATGAGCATGCCTTGTAAAACAGCATATATTTACCGCCTAAAATCCATAATCCGGCAAAACAGGTGGTTCATTGCAGGAACACGCTCTACAATAGGTCAAAACAATACCGCCTGTATCCTTCTGATGGAGGAAACAGGCGGTCAGCATTATACGTTGGATGTGGTGTCTTTGGTGATGACGTCGTGGGCGCCGCCTTCGACGATGGAGGTAGAGGAGACGACGGTCAGCTTGGCTTTTTCCCGAAGTTCCGGAATGCTGAGGGCACCACAGTTGCACATGGTGGACCGGACTTTGGCGAGCGTCGTGTAGACGCCGTCTTTCAGAGAGCCGGCATAGGGGACATAGGAGTCGACGCCCTCTTCGAAGGAGAGCTTCTTGTCGCCGCCCATGTCGTACCGCTGCCAGTTGCGGGCGCGGTTGGAGCCTTCGCCCCAGTACTCTTTGACGTAACGGCCGTTGATGCGGATCTTGTTGGTCGGGGACTCGTCGAAACGGGAGAAGTACCGGCCGAGCATCAGGAAGTCGGCGCCCATGGCGAGGGCGAGGGTCACATGGTAGTCATGGACGATGCCGCCGTCGGAGCAGACCGGGACATAGATGCCGGTCTCTTCAAAGTATTTGTCGCGTGCCGCGCAGACGTCGATGAGAGCAGTGGCCTGGCCG
>JAZOTY010000141.1:0-4507 GCA_045657845.1 Acutalibacteraceae bacterium
GCCGGGTTGTAGTTGATGCTGAGTGTCTGGAACCCCGGGATGGTGTCCTTCAGCGCGTCGACCAGGAAGCTCACGCGCGGCACCGGGGTCGTCCGCGGCCCCTCGCCGTTGACGACGAGGCATACCATGAGTTCTCCCGAGTAGTGGCCCTGCCGGATATACACGTGCCGGAGCAGTCCGTTGCGGGTCTGCTCGTCGTAGACCGTGATGCCGCGGCGGATGATCCATTCGCGGACGACGGTCAGGACGTCGCCGAAGGGCTCGGGCTGGAGCACGCAGTTCTCACAGGGCACGACCCGGTGCGTATTCGAGGCGTAGAAGCCCATGACCGGGTTCATGTTCCGGTCGAGCTGGACCGGGAACTGGGCTTTGTTGCGGTAGCGGAGCGTCTCGTCGGAGCCGCGCACGGGCAGGACCTCGGCGTCGAGGTGGCCGATGCGTTCGAAGGCGTCCGCGACGCGCCGGTGTTTGTACCGGAGTTCCGCCTCGTAGGAGACGTGCCGGTAGCAGCACCCGCCGCACTGCGCCGCGACCGGACAGTCCGGTTCGATGCGGTCGGGCGACGCCGTGAAGACTTTGAATGCCTTGCCGACGGCGTAGTTCTTCTTCGCCTTGATGATATGACAAAGGACGGAGTCGCCCACCGCGGTGTTCGGCACGAAAACGGCCATGCCGTCGTACCGGCCGATGCCGCTGCCTTCCGCCGTCATGGCGTCGATGGTCAGGGTGACTTCGTCGTTCTTTCGGAGCATATGGTTCGTCCTTTCAGCGGGGGTCTGCCCGCGGTTCCTTGAGAGTATTTTACCACAAAAAATTTTTGCTGGGAACCAAAGCCCGCATCTTGTGGTCGGGCTGCGGAAAGCAGCCGAAACGGCCGCCTATTTTGTGGAATCCCATGCGGCAGAGCGGCGGGGAACGGGCTTCCCGGAAATAGACATCAATAGCGGTTTTTGCTACAATGAATTGCTATTGATCATCATATTTAGGAGAGAGAACGCATGAGTATACGAGTGGCTCCGGAACTGCTGGGGCGGGTGTTCTTTGTACCCAAAAGCATCGTCGATGAACACCTGGCCTACGTGACCGGGCAGCAGCTGAAAGTGCTGCTCTATGTGCTGCGCCACGCCGGCGAAGACCTGGAGGTCGGAGACCTCGCGGGCGGCCTCGCCATGTCCGCGGCCGACGTCTCGGATGCTCTGCAGTACTGGCTCACGACCGGCGTGCTCGTCCGCGACGGAGAGACGGAGAGCGCCGCGCAGACGCCGCCCTCCGCGAACGGCCCTCAGCCGTATAAGCGCAAGAGTGCGGAGCAGAAGCAGCTCCTCGACGTCCCGGACATCGTCCCGACGTACGAGACCGTGGCCGCGCGCCTGGTGGAGGACCCGGAACTCAAAGCCATGTTCCAGGAGGTCCAGGCCCTCATGGGCAAGACCATCGGGTACGACACGCAGGCGAAGTTCATCATGATGCATGACACTTACGGCCTCCCGCCCGAGGTCATCCTGACTATCGTCGACTACTCGGTGAAAAAGGGCAAGGGCATCGGCTACATGTGCAAGGTCGGAAAGAACTGGGCCGAGGAAGGCGTCACGACGCTCGAGGACGCGAACGAGAAACTCGAGAAGATCGCCAACACCGACCGCGCCTGGGCAGAGTTCACGGGCCTCTTCTCCAAAGACCCGCCGAAGGCCACCGACAACCGCCTCGCGTTCGTCCGCAAGTGGCGATTCACCTTCGGCCAGTCGAGCGAACTCATCTACTATGCATACGAGACCATGGTCGAGGCCATCGACAAGGTCAACTTCAACTACATGGACAAGATCCTGACCCGCTGGAACGAGGAGGGCCTGCGTACCCCGCAGGACGTGCTCGCGGCGGAGAAGGGCGAAGCCCCGGCCGCCGGCAAGGCGGGGAGAGGTACATCGCCCAGGGGAAAGAAAAACACGAAGATCGCGGGCAACCACACCGCCTCCTACAACTCGGAAGCCTACCGGGAGAAGGCGCAGGGGCCCATTCAGTACAAACGGAAAGGGGAGGAGTAAATGCCTACCAATTTTGAGCGCGCCAAACAGGTGCTGGACCGCCGGCGGGAGACCGCGGAGCGGGAAGCCGAACAGAAGACGGAAGAACTGGAACTCCTGTCCCCCGAACTCAGAGCTCTTGACCGCAAGCTGTCCGCGGCGGGCCTCAAAGCCGTCCAGCTCGCTATCACGGGTGACCAGGCGGCTCTGGACCGCCTCCGCGACGAGAACCTCGCGGACCAGGAGCGGCGCCGTGAGATCCTCGAGTCCCTCGGCTCCTCCGAAGAGGCGCTGGAAGTCCACTACACCTGCCCCGTCTGCAACGACACGGGCATCGTGGGCAACCACTACTGCGACTGCTTCAAACGGCTCGTGAAGAGCCTGCAGACCGAGAACCTCAACGCGGTCTCGCCGGCGGGCGACTCGAGTTTCGACAACTTCAACCTCGAATACTACCGCGGCGTCACGGACCCGGAGACGGGCGTGGACGCCTATGCGCGGATGGGACAGATCGTCTCATACTGCGAAGCCTATGCTGAAGACTTCGGCCTGTCGTCGCCGAGCCTCATCCTCTACGGCAATACCGGTCTCGGCAAGACGCACCTCTCGCTGGCCATCGCGAACAAAGCCATCGAGAAGGGCTTCAACGTCGTGTACGGCTCGGCCCACAACCTCCTCTCGGAGATCGAGAAGGAGCACTTCGGCCGGCTCAAGACCGACGACTCCCCGGAAGACAACGTCCTGAACGCCGACCTCCTCATCCTCGACGACCTCGGCGCCGAATTCTCGACGTCCTTCACGGTGAGCATGGTGTACAACATCATCAACACCCGTATCCTGAAGGGCCTGCCGACGATCATCTCGACGAACCTCTGGTACGACGAGATCTCGGACAAGTACGGCAACCGCGTGTACAGCCGCATCATCGGCAGCTACACGCCCCTCGAGTTCGCCGGCCGCGACGTAAGACAGCTCAAAAACTAAGGAGAAACAGACTTTGGATATCATCGCAACACTGACTTCGGAATTCGATCTGAGACCCTGGCAGGTGGAGAACACGGTCAACCTCATCGATGAGGGGAACACCATCCCGTTCATCGCCCGGTACCGCAAGGAGGCCCACGGCTCGCTGGACGACCAGGTCCTGCGCGAACTGAACGACCGCCTCAACTACCTGCGCAACCTCGACAAGCGCCGCGAGGAGATCCTGAACTCCATCGAGGAGCAGGGCAAACTCACGGACGAGCTGAAGGCGAAGATCGACGCCGCCACCGTGCTGGCCGAGCTCGAAGACCTGTACCGCCCGTACAAGCAGAAGCGCCGCACCCGCGCCATGATGGCGAAGGAAAGGGGCCTTGAACCGTTGGCGATGTACCTCTGGGAGCGCAGGATCGAAGAGGCGACTTTGGAAGAGGCCGCCGCGCCGTACGTCGACGCGGAGAAAGGCGTCGAGACCGTGGAGGACGCGCTGCAGGGCGCGTCGGACATCATCGCGGAGCTCATCTCCGACGACGCGGACGTCCGCAAAGCGCTGAAGGAAGCGTTCCAGGAAGAGGGCATCATCTCGTCCAAAGCGGCGAAGGAAGAAGACAGTGTCTATGCCCAGTACTACGAGTTCTCGGAAGCCGTCTCCAAAGTGGCGGACCACCGCATCCTCGCGCTGAACCGCGGCGAGAAGGAGGGCTTCCTCAAAGTCTCGGTGGACCTCGAGAAGGAGAACGCGCTGCGGATCATCGACCGCACGCTGATCCACTCGGACCGGAAGATCAAGAAAAAGAACCGGGGCGTCAACAAAAAGAAAAAGGCCGGCGCGGAAACACCCGCCCCTGCCGCCGCCCCGTCCCCCTATAACGAAGAAGGCTGCGCCGCCGCGCTGGAGTTCGTCCAGACCGCCGCGGAAGACGCCTATGACCGCCTCATCTACCCGAGCGTGGAGCGGGAGATCCGCTCGACGCTGAAAGACCGGGCGGACGAGAACGCCATCAAGGTGTTCGCCCAGAACCTGCGGCCGCTCCTCATGGCGCCGCCGGTCAAGAACAAGGTCGTCCTCGCGCTCGACCCCGGCTACCGCATGGGCTGCAAGACCGCGGTCGTCGACGGCACCGGCAAGGTCCTCGACACGACGGTCATCTACGTCACGCATGGCGACCGCCAGTACGCGCAGGCGAAGGACACCGTCAAAAAACTACTGAAGAAAGACAACGTCGACGTCATCTCCATCGGCAACGGCACGGCCTCGAAAGAGACCGAGATCTTCGCTGCGGAGACTATCGGCGAATTCAAACGGGAGACCGGACGAAGCGTCTCCTACATGGTCGTGTCGGAAGCCGGCGCGTCCGTCTACTCCGCCTCGAAACTCGCGGCAGAAGAGTTCCCGAACTTCGACGTCAACATCCGGTCCGCCATCTCGATCGGCCGCCGGCTGCAGGACCCGCTCGCGGAACTCGTCAAGATCGACCCGAAGGCCATCGGCGTCGGGCAGTACC
>JAZOTY010000142.1:0-6531 GCA_045657845.1 Acutalibacteraceae bacterium
AATGTCATCGTGGTCGGCGGCGGCAACGTCGCGGTCGACGTCGCACGTACGGCGGTCCGTTACGGCGCAAAGAAAGTCACCATGCTCTGTCTCGAGTCCCGTGAGGAAATGCCCGCGGCAGACGATGAAGTCCTCGAAGCAGAAGAAGAGGGCATCGTCGTCGAGTGCGGCTGGGGCCCGAAAGAGATCGTCGCGAAGAAGGGCAAAGTCACTTCCGTCATCTTCAAGAAGTGTACCTCCGTCTTCGATGCCGACCATCGCTTCGCTCCGAAGTACGACGAGGACGACACCATGACCCTCGATGCAGACTTTGTCCTCGCCGCCATCGGTCAGTCCATCCAGTGGGGCGGACTCCTCGACGGCACGAAAGTCGAGACCAACCGGAACGGCACCGCGAAAGCCGACAGCTGGACCTACCAGACGGCCGAACCCGACATCTTCGTCGGCGGCGACGTCTACACCGGCCCGAACTTCGCGATCCGTGCCATAGCAGCCGGCAAGGAAGGCGCCGAGTCTGTCCACCGTTATGTCCATGAGGGCCACAGCTTGACATTGGGCCGTGTCCGGAGAGATAATTATCATTACATCGACAAGGACAATATGGTCGTCTCCAGCTATGACCGCGGCATCCGCCAGGTCCCGGGCAAAGACCCCGAGAAGATCAAGTCCTTCTCCGATGAGCGCCTGACCTTCACCGAAGAGCAGGTCAAAGCCGAGACGGCTCGCTGCCTGTCCTGCGGCGCTGCCCGCGTCGATCAGAAGATCTGCATCGGCTGCGGCCTCTGCACGACCCGCTGCGACTTCGACGCCATCCACCTGAGCAAGCTTCCCGAAGAGGAATGCGCTGAGGGCGTGGTCTATGAGAAGATCATCCCGAAAGTCATTCAGGAAGAGGTCAAGAAGGCCAAACGTCTGGCTATCAAGAAAATCCGCGCATAAACAGGGAGGAAGCACAGATGCATGAGATCAGTGTCCTGAAAAAGGCCGTCGATCTCGCGGAACAGACCGCCATCGATAACAACATCGACAAGATCGCCTATATCACCCTCGAAGTCGGAGAACTGTCCGGGTACCTTCCGGTCTTCTTTGAGAAATACTTCGACGTCGTCATCGAGGACCGTCCCATCTTCGAAGGGGCGGAACTCCGGATGATCCGTCCGAGGGGAGAGGGTCTCTGTACCGACTGCTATGCCATGTACAATGTCATGGAAAACGAGGGCGTCTGCCCGAAATGCGGTTCCCGGAACAAGAAGATCCTCGGCGGTCAGCAGTTCTCTCTGAAAGAGATCGGCTTCGTCGAACCGGCACCGGTGTCGACGAGCTGACGAGCGGAAGAAAACAAACAAAAAAGACCTCAGGATAACTCCTGAGGTCTTTTGTTGTCTTGAAAAGATGAGCTGCGCTTATTCAGCCGCATTCGCCTTCGTCATGAGGGCCGACTTTTTGCGGGCTGCATTGTTCGGGTGAAGAATGCCCTTCGCGGCAGCCTGGTCGATCTTCTTGATGGCTTCTTTGACGAGAACGTCCTTGTCAGCCGCGTTGGTCTCAATGGCGGTGTTGGCCTTTTTGAGAGCGGTCTTCAGAGCAGACTTGCGGGACTTGTTTCTCTGAGCCTTCGTGTTGTTGACGAGAACACGTTTTTTCGCAGACTTGATGTTCGGCATGTATAGCGCACCTCCTTCTGTCGTTGTACAGGCAAATATGATAGCACGGAACTTACGAAAATGCAATCATTTTTTGACGAAAAAAGCGCTGTTCCGTTATTTCCAGAGGTACACCCGCGTCTCATAGGGACGAAGGGTGCATTTGTCTTTCTTCGCTTTCGCGTCCTTGTAGTTCTGAAGGACCAGGTCGCCCTTCTTGAGGTTGAACCCCTTCGGCGCTTTGAAGGTCTCTTTCCTGTCGGAGAAGGACGTGACCACCAGCGCTTTGGTCTTGCCCAGACGGCGTTCATAGACGAAGAGCTTTTTGCTCTTTTTGTCGTACTCCTTGTAGTCTCCGTAGACGAGGACCGGGTTCGCTTTCCGGACCTTGATGAGCTTCTTGTAGTAGTTCAGGATGGAGTCCGGATCTTTCTTCTCCGTGTCGCGATTCACGGTCTTGTAGTTCTGGTTGATCGAGAACCAGGGGTCGCCTTTCGTGAAGCCCGCGTTCTTCTTCGCACTCCACTGGACCGGGGTGCGGGAGTTCTCGCGGCTCGTCTTGTTTGCGACCTTCAGATAGAACTTGTCCGAGAAGCCGAAGCGTTTGAAGAGCTTCGCGTTGTTGAAGGTGACGACGTCCTTGAAGTCTTCGAGGTTGTCGAGGTGGTTGTTCAGCATGCCGAGCTCCTGGCCCTGGTAGATGAACGGCGTGCCCTGCAGCATGTAGGCGCAGGTGGCAAGCGCTTTGCCGCTCTCCTTCCAGTACTTCTCGGAACCGTAGCGGGAGATGACCCGCGGGTGGTCGTGGTTCTCGAGGTAGAGACAGTTCCAGGCCTTCCCGTTCAGGTTCTCCTGCCAGGAGGACAGCGCCTTCTTGAATTTGCGCAGGGAGAAGGGGAGGTGGATGGTGTCGGTCATGAAGCAGTCGGCGTTCATGTGGTCGAACGTGATCATCATGTCGAAGACCTTGTCGTCCCCGACGGTGAACGCGACCGCGTCTTTGGCGCCGGTCATGGGCGACTCCGCGACCTGGATGCAGTCGTATTCATCGGCGGCGGAGCGGTACTCGTGGAGGTATTCCATGAGGTGCGGGCCCTTGTTGTAGTGCTCGATGCCGGCTGCGACAGGCAGGGGGAAGCCGTTCGGAAGTCCTTCCCGTTTCGAGATGAACGTGATGACGTCTTCGCGGAACCCGTCGACGCCCATGTCGAGCCAGAAGCGCATGATGTTTTTGACTTCCTCCCGGACCTTCGGGTTGTCGTGGTTCAGATCCGGCTGCTTTTCGGCAAAGACGTGGAGGTAGTACTGGTCGACGGACTCGACATATTTCCAGGCGCCGCCCTCGAACAGGGAGATCCAGTTGTTCGGGGGCAGACGGTTGCCCTTCCTGTCGTATTTCGGGTCCCGCCAGATGTAGTAATCGTGGTAGGGGTTGTCGCGCGATTTGCAGGCCTCTTTGAACCACTCGCACTCGTCGGAGGAGTGGTTGACGACGAGGTCCATGAAGACCTTCATGCCCTTTTTGTGGGCCGTGTCGAGGATCTTCTGGAACAGTTTGAGATCGCCGTACTCCGGGTTGATGTCATAGTAGTCCGCGATGTCGTAGCCGTAGTCCGCCTGCGGAGACGGGTAGATGGGGGAGAACCAGATGGCGTTGCAGCCCAGGTCCCTGATGTAGTCCAGCTCGTCGAGGACGCCCCAGAGGTCGCCGATGCCGTCGCCGTTGCCGTCTTTGAAGGAACGGCACCAGATCTGATAGACCACGAGGTCCTTGTACCAGCTGTTGTCGTATTTGGCCATTTCGTTACCACCTTTCTTCGTGGTTCGTTCGACTGTTTCCGCTTCTTATTATACCTGTTTCTTTGATGCCGTGACAATAACGGAAAAGAAAACATCAGTTGACAGGACCGCCTTGCCGGCAGTAAGATGGATACGCAAGTTAGCTAACGCAAACTCACAGAAGGAGCATCGCCCTATGTCCGGCAATACGATCATCACCATCCTCATCCTCGCGGTCATCGCCGTTGTGGCATTCATCACCGTCCGCAACTACCGCAAACAGCTGAAAGAAGGCTGCTGCGGAGCGGGAGGGGACGACGGCCCCGGCGAGAAAGTCGAACCGAAGGACACGAATCAAGACAACTATCCGTACATCGCCGACGTGAAGATCGAAGGCATGCACTGCGACAACTGCGTCCGCAAAGTCGAGAACGCCGTCAACCGCATCGACGGGGCATGGGCGGATGTCGACCTCGCGTCGAACTCCGCGAAGGTCCTGGTGAAAGATCCGAAACTCGAAACGCAGATCAAGATGGCCATCGCCAACAACGGTTTCCTCGTCACCGGCTTCTCGGTCGCTGAGAAGGCCTGAGACAGCGCCGCTTTCAAAAACGAGAAAAGCTCTTCCCGAACAGGGAAGAGCTTTTTTGGTGTGTTCTGTGGCGATTTACCAGCGGTTCTCGACGTACTCGCAGAAGGCGTACATGTCCTTGATCTGCAGGACCGTACCGTCGTCGAGCGTGGCGGTGCCGCTCCAGAGGCCGTGGACCTGGTGAGAGTGCATCCGCATGACGAGGACGTTCAGGTCGGAGTGATGGTCGTAGAACGGTTTCATGGTCATATCGAACCGGCCGTCTTCAGAGACGAAGTGCCAGGGCTCCATGTACTTGTCGGGCTTCGGGAAGGTCTCGACGTCGACGGCGCCGAACTTGTGTGCCTTTCCGTCGTAGAAGATGCAGGTCTCGGTCGCGTTGGACTCGTCGCCGATGGCCCAGGTGATCTCAAAGCCGAAGAGGTGTTTCTGACCGTCCGGCCCGTCGATGTAGGCGGAACCGTTGCCCCAGTACCAGCAGAGTTTATACGGGGTGTGGACGCGGCCCCAGTCGAGGTTCGTGAAGGTGTCCTCCTTCGAGAAGGTGACCGTCTTGCCGCCATAGGTGAACGTGCCCTCGGTGGGCATGCAGTTCTGTTTGGTCGTCATAAAGTAGCGGTCTTTGAACTTCTCCTCTTTGAAGGGGAGGACCGTCGTGATGTTCTCGTGGTCTTCGAGGATGTCCATCTTGAAGTCGAGTTTGACGTCGCCGCGCTCATACTGCAGGTAGCGATAAGTGCTGCCGGTCAGGAACTTGAAATGCGCTTTGCCGACGGTCATGTCGACGGTGTTCGGTACATCGCCTTTCGGAGGCAGGATGTACTTGTCTTTTCCACCGAGGAAGATGTCCATGGTGGAGGAGAGGGTCTTGCCCTCTTTGAGGTCGACGAGGACCGCGGAGACATAGCCGCCGAGGGAGATGTTCGCGAAGCTCAGCTGGACCATATAGTGGCCGTCGGAGAGCTGGTAGAAGTCCCACTCTTTGCGGCGGTACGGGTGTTTGACACGGTAACGGTCGTAGTCGAACACGTTATGGCGTGCCCAGCCGGGGCTCAGCAGAGTGCCGTCCTCGGCCAGCAGCGTAGTGGGTTCTTTGTACTCTTTCTGTTTGCTGGTGAATCCCCATTCCTGCCAGGGGGTGTAGGTACGTTTCATGTTCCGTTCCTCCTTCAATATGATCGTTCGAAAATATCCAGTTCCATCATAGCCTTTTTTTCGGAAAAAGGGAAGAAAAAAAGCCCCGGGGACCTTGCCGGTCTCCGGGGACTTTTCATGTGTCAGATCATTTCTCTTCGAAGTCTTTCTTCGTGAGCTCTTCGACTTCTTCGCAGACTTCCTTGAGACTGCAGCTTGCACAGTCCATCCGGACGTCTTTCATGAGGTGGTCGAGAGCGGTAGTGATCTGTTCCGAACGCTCCATAATATCTTCCAGCTTTTGATAAGGAAATGCGGGGTCGGTGATGAAGAACAGCTTGACGGCTTCCACGGACGCGTTCTTCTTGTAGGCGTCGATGAACGACTGTCCCACTTTCGCAAAGTTCAAGCCTTTGCGAAGCGCGTCTTTGCCGATCCGGACCGCTTCCCGGTGAGAGAACGCGGAGATGCGCAGCATATAGCCTTCGGGGCTCAGATGGTAACGGGTGTATTCGATCTTCCGGATCATCGAATAGAGTTTCTGTCCGGTGCCCATTTCCTCCTCATTGACCCGAAGGAAGGCGATGCGCGCGATCGGACTGTCAGCGGAGAGCTCCGGCAGGTCTTTCCCGATGAGGTAGACCTCGTCGCCGGGGACGAAGGACTCCTGGTCCGTCAGAGCGATGCTGCTGACAGCGGGGAGGCCTTTTCCGCCCAGTTCATATGCCGTGTCGGCGGCGAAGAGGACCTGGTTGTTGCCGAGGTCTTTCCAGTTGCCGGCGCCGGTGAGATCGAGCTTTGTCATGTGGGAGTCAGCCACGAGTTCTTCCATTCCGATCAGGCATTCATCATAAAGCTTCATAGAGATACCTTCTTTGATTATACTTTCGGGTGACGTTCACGCAGGTCGTAGATCTTATTCATGTACGGCTCGAGCATGGCGAGAAGCTTCATGTCGAGGTTGAAGAAGTAGATCGTGAACGTGACTGCAAACAGCGCGACCGCCGTGAACACGAGCTTGGCGCAGAGATTCAGAAGTTTTTTCATTTGGTTACTCCTCCTTACGCGGCCTGGCCCTTCTGGCGGGCATATTCGGCGGCGCCGAGAGCGCCCATCAGCTGCGGGTCGACGGCGAGGTCGACGACTTTGATCTTCAGGACCTTTTCGATGGCGTCCTTCAGACCGTCGTTCTTCGCACAGCCGCCGGTCAGCGTGATGCTGTCGGTGGCGCCGGCTTTCTTCGCCATGACGAAGCAGCGTTTCGCAACGGACATCTCGATGCCGGCTGCGATCTCGTCCATCGCCTTGCCTTCACCGACTAGGGTGATGACTTCGGACTCGGCGAAAACGGTGCACTGTGCCGTGATCGGGATGATGTTCTTC
>JAZOTY010000143.1:0-6487 GCA_045657845.1 Acutalibacteraceae bacterium
CACCGAACCGACGGAACCCATCACCGAACCGACGGAACCCATCACCGAGCCGACAGAGCCGATCACCGAGCCGACGGAACCCATCACGGAACCGACGGAACCCATCACGGAGCCGACGGAACCGATCACCGAGCCGACGGAGCCGATCACGGAACCGACGGAGCCCATCACCGAGCCGACGGAACCCATCACGGAACCGACAGAGCCGGTCACCGAGCCGTCCACGGAGCCAAGCACAGAACCGACCACTGAGCCGACCACGAAACCTTCGGGCGGTTCTACCGGCAACTGGATCTCCTCGATCTTCAACTCCATCTTCAAGAGCATCTCGTCCATCTTCCGTTCCATCTTCCGCTGGTAATGAAAAGTGAATGGCGTACATCGCCACAGAAAAAGACCCCGGCCGTTTCGGTCGGGGTCTCGTTATTACCTTGAATTAGTCACCACTGATGCGGTGGCCCATCTCGTCATACTTGAAGAAGCCTTCACCGGCGTTGACACCGGTCTTGCCTGCATTCTTGTAGCCCTCGAGAAGTTTCGCGATGGCTTTGAAATCGTAGCCGGCGATGAACTTCGGGACATGGACATACTTCTTGACGATGTTGTAACCGGTGTCGAGACCGACAACGTCGTAGATCTCGCAGGGGCCGTAGGGCGCGCCGGTAGCAGTTCTCCAGGTGCGGTCGACGTCTTCCGGAGTGGCATAGCCGTGGGCGATGAGCTCCATGGAGCCGGACAGCAGCGGGATGAGCAGGGTGTTCAGGATGTAACCGGCTTTTTCCTTCTTGATCATGCTCGGGACCATGTTGATCTCCTTGGAGAAGCGGGCAGCAGCCTGGAACGCCTCGTCGCCGGTGTCAGCGGTACGCATGACTTCGGTGATGTTCTGCTTCCAGATGTTGTTGGCAAAGTGAAGTGCCAGGTAGTTCTTCTTGTCCGGGACATACTTGGTGAACTTGGACGGCAGAAGAGAAGAAGAGTTGGTGACCAGGAGCTGGTCCTTCTTCAGGACTTTGGCGACGGCCTTGAAGACCTCGACCTTCTGCTTCTCGATCTCCGCGGTGGCTTCGATGACGATGTCAGCGTCTTTGACGGCTTCCGCCATGTCGGTCGTCAGAGTGATGTGGTTCTTCGCGTCCTGCGCTCTCTTGAGGCAGTCAGCGTAATCGAAATCGTCATAGCTGGTGGCCAGGCCGCCGCAGAAGTCTGCCGGAGACTTGGTCTTGTTCATCTGTTCGAGGGTCTTCTCGTAGACACCGTAGAGACGATCGAGCTTCGGCTGAGTGCGGGTCTTGGAGTCTTCGCTGCGGAGCCAGATGGTGACTTCTTTGCCGCAGTAAGCGGACTGCATGGCGATCTGCGTACCGAGGACGCCGCCACCGAGGATGGTTACTTTTTTGAATTCCATAAGAGTTTACTCCCTTCTTCATGTCACGTTATTCGGACATCTGAAAAAATGCTAACAAATAGACATTTTAAGTTATATGCATACAAATAGCAATATGTAAAAGAACCAAAAGTCAGGCATAAAATATGTGCAAATTGTTAAGAAGGTATAAACAAAAAACAGACCCCGGCCGTTTGGTCGGGGTCATTTATAGTTGTCTGGCTTATTCTTCGGTTTTCGTGAGAGCATTGGACGGCTCGAACTGTTCCGAGAGCTTGTCCTTCAGGCGTTCCGCGTACGGACGTAGGGTCGCATAGGTCAGGCCGCCGGAGAGGACGCTGCCGAGGATGGGCACCGGAGCTACGACGCCTTTGGCGAGAGTCAGCTTGCCCATCTTGGTGCCGACCTGTTTCTCCTCGTCCCCGGCATCGAACATGATGCCGATGAGGTCCGTCAGCTCCTTGAGGGACTTCTCGTCGGTGAGCTTCCCGTCCTCGACGGTCAGGTCGAACGCTTTGTAGCCGTAGAGGTACGCAAGCTTCTGGACGATGCGGAGCACGAAGCCGAAATACTGGATGATGTCCGCCGGGAGAGTCGCCCAGGTGGAACCGGCCACCATCGAGACGCCGGAGGCCTTGTTGACTTCCCCGCTGATGACTCCGCTCGCGATGGTGTCGACGAGCTTGCGGCGGATGCCGGCTTCCTTCGTGTCCTTCTCGATGGCGATGCGCGCCATGTCCTCCGAAATGTAGTCGCAGATCTGCTCCTTGAGGAACGCCTCCCGGTCGATGACGTTTGCCGAAACGGCCAGCACTTTCGGGATGGTGGCAGGCACGTCGAGGTTCAGGTCATTCGGGTCGAAGTTCTTCACTTTCTCGACGGCATTCTTGCCGGCATTCTGGACGTCCTCCAGAGTGAGGTCTTTCGCTTTGTCCGCCAGCTCTCCGGTCTTGCCCACGACACGGTCCAGGTACTTGTCGGCTTCTTCGACGAACTGATCCATGTCGAAATTCTGGACCGCTTCGATCGCCTTCTGGGAAGACTTCTTCAGAAGAGCGGCTAATTTATCCTGATAATAACTCATTGGTATATGTTGGTCCTTTCGGTTTGGTTGCTAACATATTAAAGCGCGCCGAGTGCTTCGTCAAGCTTTTTCAGGTCTTCGTCCGTCGTGGACCAGCTGGTGGCCAGACGGAAGACCGTGTGGGTCTCGTTGAGTTCCTCCCAGAAACTAACGGACACGGTGTCCTGTAGTTTCTCTGCCCGCTCATTGGACAGGACGATGAACTGCTGGTTCGTCGGAGAAGGCAGGTAGATCTCGATGCGGTGCTTTTCGAAGACCGCCTTCAGTTCTTCGGCTTTTTCGATGGCGTGGCTCCCGATGCGGAAGTACAGGTCGTCGGTAAAGAGCGCGTCGAACTGGACGCCGAGGAGCCTCCCCTTCGCGAGGAGAGCGCCGCGCTGTTTCTTGAGCGCGATGAAGTGCTCCGGCTTGTTGCCCTTTGTGAAGACGACGGCTTCGCCGCAGAGGGCTCCGCATTTGGTGCCGCCGATGTAGAACACATCGCACAGACGGGCGATGTCCGGGAGCGTCACGTCCGTCTCTTTGCTCGCAAGACCGTACGCGAGGCGGGCGCCGTCCAGGAAGAGCGGGAGGTCGTAACGGCAGCAGAGGGCGCTCAGTTCCTCGAGCTCCGCTTTGCTGTAGAGCGTGCCGTACTCTGTCGGCCAGGAGATGTAGACCATCCCCGGGAACACCATGTGTTCGTGGTTGCCGTCCGCATAGAACCATTCCAGATAGTCTTTGACGGTCTGCGCTTCCAGCTTGCCGTTGACGTGCGGCAGCGCGAGGACCTTGTGGCCGGAGTGCTCGATAGCGCCGCCTTCGTGGGTGGCGACATGCCCCGTGTCCGCGGCAATGACGCCTTCGTAGTCCTTGAGCAACGTCGAGATGACGACCATGTTCGTCTGTGTGCCGCCGACGAGGAATTCGACGTCCGCGTCCGGGCACTCACACGCGGCACGGATCTTCTCCTTCGCGCGGGCACAGTAGCTGTCCTCCCCGTAGCCGGTCAGCGGCTCGAGGTTCGTATCGTTCAGCGCATTCAGCACGTCGGGGTGCGCGCCTGCAATGTAATCACTTTCAAAAGAAACCATGGTGTGCTCCTTCAGCCATAGAGTTTTCCAACGATGTAGTATGCGAAACGGGTCGGCAGGATGCGCGAGAGAAGCAGGAAGACGCGGTACTGCGCTCCGATGACATACAGCGGTTTCGGGTCCCGCTTCGCAGCCCTTTTCGCGATGAACTTCCCGACCGTTTTCGGGGAGATCCCGTTCTGTTCGTCATGCTCCATGACCGCCACAGATTTGCTGATGCGGCCGCCATAAACGTCGTCTCCGGCGATGCTCTTTTCCCGCGCGGCGGTGAAGCCGGTGGCGATGTCGCCGGGCAGAATACAGACCACTTTGACGCCGTACGGTCGGACCTCATTGAGCAGTGCCATGGAGTAGGATTGGACGGCCGCCTTGGAAGCCGAGTAGTATGCCTGGAACGGAATGGCGATGGGCGATGCCATCGAGCCGAGGTTCACAATGACGCCTCTGCCCCGCTCCCGCATGGAGGGCAGGACCGCCTTCGTCACGTTCACCATGCCGAAGAAGTTGACGTCGAACTGCTTCTTCGCCTCTTCCGGTTCCGTGAACTCGATGGCGCCGGAGATGCCGAAGCCAGCGTTGTTGACGAGCAGGTCGATGCGCCCCTCTTTCGAGAGGACTTCCTTGACCGCGGCATTCACCTGCCCGACGTTCGTCACGTCCGCGCGCAGATGATGGATGCCCTTCGTGCCTTCTGCCCGCCGGGACATCTCATAGACGGTGTATCCCTTTTTCTTCAGGGAGAGCGCTGTCTCCCGCCCGATGCCGGATGTGCCTCCGGTCACGAGCGCGATTCGTTTCGCCATAAGTACCCCTTTCGCCATACTATCCGTTTATATCGAGCGGTTGTTCTTTCAAACGGCTCGCTCTCTCAAACGGTTCGTTCTTTCAAGATGTCTACTCTCTGTTTATCCTTTTTTGAAACACTTGTCAAGGCTTTTCAAAGAATGACCAGAAGAGCAGAGTGTGACAAGCTCACAAACCGGAAATCTGTCGCATTCTTCCATGATTTACCGCCTGTTTCCCTGTTTTTGACAAAAGAGGCGGTAAACAATGGGGCTCTTTTCGGAGTTGGAAGGCGATATTACCGCCTGTTTTCCCGATTTGAAGGAAATAGGCGGTAAACAATTTGGCTCTTTTCAGAGTGGTTAAACATAATTACCGCCTGTTTTCTCTATTTCAAAGAATTAGGCGGTAAAAAGTCGGAAAACCTCTTGTTTGGGTACTTAAGTTTACCGCCTGATTTCTTGTTTTTGGCATTTTAGGCGGTAAAAAACGAGAAGTCTACCCGGATGATCTTTGAGAATTACCGCCTGTTTCCCTAATTTTGGCAAAAGAGGCGGTAAAAATGACGCCGGAACTCGTCGGAGGTTCATGGAGTCGGGGCAAAAAGCCCCTTGGTCCAGAACCTACGGCGCCTCCTCGCACCGGCTGAAAGATTCTCCTGGGCAGGCCGAAGGGCCGCAGTGCCCCTTTGGCCTGTTGTTTGCCCCATGCCGGCGGATGAAAATGCGGTCAAGGGCAGGTAACGCGGTGGGTAGTTGCCTGTCGCGGAGCGAGCGCGCCCCTTGACGGCACTGAAAGCCGCCGGCACCACGCCCACAGGGCAAAAATAAAGTCAGACCCCAACTGCAAGGTCGGGGTCTGACTATTATTGAATCAATTTGCTTGTCCAATCGGCGGTCAACTGGCATCGGTCAACTGACGGCGGTCAACTGGCGTCGATCTTCTGACGGTCAGCGGTTTTTGAGGATGCGGACGAGCATGGCGAGGCCGCCGAGGGCAAAGACCGCGCCGAGGCCGATGTAGATGAAAGACGTCGACGAGGTGCCGGCCGTCACATATTCCGGTTTGTCCGGGTTATAGCGTACCGTGATGGTGTCCCCCACTTCGTACTTTCCGGTCCCGTGGAACTGGAGGACTTCTTCGTGTTCGTCAGCATTCACATAATAGTGGACCCAGACGGTCTCATTGACGCCGTTCGGGTCAGACGCGTCCGCGACTTCCTGTTCGATCCGGGTGACAGAAGCCTGGACTTCCGGGAAGCTCTTCACCTGATGCAGGTTCAGGACCCCGAGGCCGATGAAGATGAGTGCGCCGATGAGCAGGATGGCGGGTACGATCATACTAAGTCTTCTCATAAGAGACCCTCCTTTTCAATTCACCTCTATTATACACGAAGACCCTGACATTGGTCAGGGTCTTCGACAGTCTTTCTTGTTTTACATTTTCCTGCTCAGGATGACGTAGGTTACCCAGTAGATGACGAGGAGCGCGCAGGCGGACATCATCAGCACGCGCTGGACGAGGATCTGTCCCATGAAGAATGCCACCAGAGAGGCGACCATTTCTCCCAGCACGACGATGTAGCCTGCCCAGGCCCAGCTCCGCAGCCGGATCTCACGGTTGCGCTCATCGCCCGCGGCAATGTCGATCTTCTCCCGGTATTCCGGGTCTCTGCGATATTTGAGGTTCCGCCAGATCTGGAGGCCGCCGACGATGATCAAAGCGATCCCCATGCTGGAGTACAGGTCATCGAGCACCCCGACGAGGTTCAGGACGAGCAGCGTAACGCCGAGGACGACCCAGAAGATGCTGAGCGCGAGTTTTTTATTGTTGTAATACATGTTCATTCCTCCTCAAAGAGAAATACTTCTTCGATGGTCATGTCAAAGTATTTGGCGATCTTATAGGCCAGCATGATGGACGGGTTGTACCGGCCGTTTTCCAGCGAGCTGATGGTCTGTCGCGATACACCCATCGCCTTCGCGAAGTCCTCCTGCCGGATGCCGCGTTGTGAGCGGACTTCTTCAATACGGTTCTTCAACTCATCACCTTGCCTTTCAGGGTGTTTGTCGTGTCTTTTGATGTAAAGCGTCCTTTACATCTACTTTATAGCACAAGCGAGCCTGGATGTCAAGCTCGCTTTACATGCTGTTATTCTAC